>PEWI01000218.1:0-13884 GCA_002779555.1 Candidatus Bathyarchaeota archaeon CG07_land_8_20_14_0_80_47_9
AGAACAAGTCAGCCTTCGATGCAATAGGAACACTTCCGTTTTCAAGCCATGCCTTGCTGTTTGCCTTACCTTATGCCGTAGCCACGTTACTGACGGTTTTCTTCATAAAGCACTTCGTGAAAAAGATCACTGTGGACTAGTCTCTATTCTCGGTAAGCTCTAATAGAGTCTCAACTGCTTTCGATATGAAAATGGTGCACTTTTCTTCAAACACGCCTCTTTCACGTGCCTCTTCCAACTGTTTGGGATCTGACAAGTCGTATCCGATGAGTTCTCTGCAGAGGACGCTGCCATTTTCCTTTTCAAAACGCCTGAAGAGCTTCTGGGCAAGCTCATAAGTTTCGGTCCGTTTTTCCAATGACGGCTCGTTGGTTCCGAACCTTATCCCTAAGGCCATCATTCCGCCGGTCAGCGCTCCACACACAGAGCCGCAGCGTCCCATTCCGCTGCCGAAGGCAGTTGCTATTTTGGGAATCAGATCATTCCTGCCATTCCAATGCTCAAACATCGTCAACAAGACGCTCTGAGCGCAATTATATTTCTCCAGAAAGTATGCCACTGCCCTCTCGCATACAACCTTCCTCTGGCTCATGGTCTCAGTAAACCTGCTCTTAGAGAAGAGAAAACGCTAGTATTCTGGGATTTTCTGGACAGCGGCAATCGTCAATTTCACAGCGTTTTCCGCGTCTTTCAGACTGAGCATCGATGTTGGACTGTGAATGTAGCGCGTCGGTATCGATATTACGCCGCTCGGCACTCCAGAACGCGTCAATGATATACGTGCAGCGTCTGTTGAACCAGGCAGGCCCGTTTCGAGCTGGTAGGGGATTTTCTTCTCTTTTGCTGCATCAATCAGTAGCCTTAAGACTTTCGGGTGAACAATCAGTCCAGAGTCCGCAATCGTTAGTGATGGTCCCTTGTTCATTTTCACGGGCGCCTCAATTTCCTTCACACCGGGCGTATCGCCGGCTATGGTCACGTCTAAAGCAATGCCGAAGTCTGGATCTATTCCGAAGGCAGAGGTCGTTGCTCCTCTCAAGCCCACTTCCTCTTGGACTGTTCCAACCGCATATACCGTACATTCCGTTTTCTGCAATCCCTTCATTGCCTCAATCATGACTGCACACGCAACACGATCGTCGAAAGCCTTGCCTATGACGATGTTCTTTCCGATTCTGGCAAATTTTACGTCGAAACAAACAGTGTCGCCGATTCCTACGCCCATTTTCTCGGCTTCTTCTCTGCTTTCAGCGCCGATGTCTATGAAAAGCTCATCCCAAGACAATACGCGCTTTCGCTCTTCCTCTTTCTGTATGTGAGGGGGTTTTGAACCGATGATGCCGTGCAGAGGGCCCTTCTCTGTGTAGACCATGACTTTTTGTGCTAGCAGCAGGCGGTCGTCTATTCCGCCCATTTTCGCGAAATGTAAGAAGCCTTCCTTTGAGATGATTTTGACAAGCAGGCCTATTTCGTCCATGTGGGCTGCAAGCATGACCTTAGGTGCATTTTTGTCTCCTTTCTTGATGCCGATGACGTTTCCAAGCTTGTCCTCTACAACCTCATCAACGTATGGTTTCAGGAACTTCTTCATCAAGCTTCTTACTTCTTCTTCCCTGCCAGCGACACCGCAAGCATTAGAGAGTTTTTCCAGAGTCTCAATAAGCGTCATTTGAGTTTCCTCTTGAAGAGTATTTAGAATCATAAGTCTTTTATTAAACAATTGTGGTAATAGAACCCGAATTCGACAACAGCTGTTGTGTTTTGCACTTTCAAGGTGAAGAGATACGATTGGACGAAGCTCTCAGAACGTTTCTCTGAAGGTCGCGAAGGCGACACACGCAGATAGAACCTTCTCCATCACGAAGTCGCCAGAGGTGACCGCTTTACTTGTCGTTTGAAATTCAAGAACTGCGCGACATCATAAGGGTAATCGTTCTCTTAAGCCTCAGCAAGGAAAGTCTTGTGGAGAAAATTCAGCTTAAACACCAAGTAGACAAGTACTGTGCTGGATACGCTTGCGTAGAAATGCGTGATGTTGAAGAAACTCTGAAGGAAATGAGCGCTGAGGGACTTCTCACCGATGAAGACGGCAAAATCAAGCTGGCGGACAGAGGTCTCACGTTGGGCGTGGAATGGCAGAACTTGCTCTTGAAGAAGGAACCAATACTGGAAATTGTTGCAGGTTTGACAGACGGTTCAATCACAGGGTTGGTCGTTATTCTTTCTGCCTTTCTCGCTGGCTTGTCGATTGGCGCAGCAACGTTTGCCGCCATTCTGAGCTTGACCGCCGTGGCTATAACAAACTTTTCTAGCTTTTTACTCGGTGGAAAAACCGAGGACATCGCAGATTTGATTACTCTCAAAACCTTGATGGACTACAGTCTAAGCGACATCCCAGACAAAAGCGAAAGGGACAAGTCCCTGCGGCTTCTAAAGCAATTGTTCATTTTGCTGCACAAGAGGATAGGCAGGTCAAACCTTTACGCTGCCTTAATCAGCGGCACCACCACGTTTCTCGCGGGCATCATTCCAATAGTGGCTTACTTAATGCTGCCTAAGCCATTAGGGATAATCTTGTCACTGGGCATCGTGAGTTTAACGGTGGGCGTGTTCCTCGTTCGTTACCGCTCTAAGAGAACAAATGTGCATTGGGGAATAACCTTGGCAGAAACAGTTGTCATCATCTCAATCGGAGTCATAGCCTCACTGATTCTGGGTCACCTGTAGAGAATCTCCAAAAAGAAGAGCAGTGAGGCTTTTATTCTCTCTTTCGTTATTGAGAATCGAGATAAAATGAGAAAGAGCCTACAAGCGAGCCTTACTGCCATATTTGCAGCCCTCCACAGCGTTCTATATTTTGTCTCGTTTGGGCTTTGGCGTAACTGGGGAATCTACCTAGAACCTGTTGAAGCAGTGATTCTGGGTCCTGAAATAGGGTTTCTAGCCGCGCTTGTCGGAAGTCTGGTTGCCAGGATGGCTAGGCCAGATGCCCTCTGGATGTTTGGTTTGATTGCTGAGCCAACAAGCGTCTTGACCGCGGGCCTATTGGCCAGAGCCAGATGGAAACCGGTTTTGGTCGCCTATGCCATAATGCTTTCAGCCTATTTCCTTCATCCGTTCGGAAGAGCCTTGCCTCTTTGGACGATACTGGACATCTTGCTAGCTTTGCTGTTGATCTATCCAGCTGCGAGACTGAGCAGAGCCCTATTTGGGAAAGATGTCAAAAGATTGACAATCGCGCTTGTTGCGGTTTCCTTTGTCTGCATAGCCACAGATTCGCTTGTGAGAGTATTCTTGCTTGTTCCATGCGGTTTGTATGGTGTGGTTTTCCCAAGTTATGAAGCGCTTTACGCGGCGTTCGTGGCTGGCGCAGCCAGCTCTTATGTTGAAGACGTTATCGTTGTTGCGGTATCGTTCGTTGTGGGCGTACCTTTAGTAATGTGTGCTTCGAAACTTGGGATTTTGGAGAAAAACAATAAGAAAAGCGAAAAAGCGCTATGAGAGGTCACTGCGCTGGGGGTGGCCGTGGTTTTTGCTGCTGTTTCTGAAGCTCCAAGTACTCGGTGAGTAGCAGAATGCCCTCTATTATGAGGAACAGGCCAACAACTAAGTTGAGCGATTCTTTCCAAGCTATCACTACAACGCCGAAGATCACACACAAAATGGCTAACAATGGCTTAGATACGGTTACTCCAATTTTCTTCAGACCCTGTTCAACGACTTCAGTCAACTCACTCTTGCTCTCCTTCATGCTTAACCACCCATACACGGCTCAATTATATTTAAGACATTCGAAGACCTGTGTCAGTAGATAACAATTTTTAAACGCTGAGGCAGTTAACAGCTAGAACAGGGTGCAATCATGGCAGAACTGAAATTCAAGAAAGTGTTCATCTTTCTGGATACTGACAAGCATGCAAGCCCCTTTGACATACTCTCCACAATCGACGTTTTCCCAGACGCTGCGGTCTTGAAGTATGAAGATGTGACGGCTGAAAATGCCGAGAAGATCGTTCGGGACGCAATGTTTCCAAGAGGTCCTGAAGGGGCAAAGCACACGAAAATCTTCATCAACGGTCACGACTTCAAGCGGGCGAACGACATTTTAGAGAAGGTTAAACACAGCATGTTTCCGCCCTTTGAGCTTGCCGTAATGATCGACCCAAGAGGAGCGTACACAACGGCTGCCGCGGCAGTAGCAAGAACCCTGAGTCTGTCTGTCGAGAAGGAACTTGGAAGCCTGGAGAAAAACTCAGTTATCATATTGGCTGGAACGGGACCAGTGGGACAGACCGCCGCAAGACTCTATGCTTCGGAGAAGGCAGACGTGATTGTCACTTCCCGCTCCCTTGAAAAAGCTTCATCGTTAGCTACAAAGATCAACGAAGAATGCGGAGAAGAAAGAGTTCGAGGCGTTGAAGCCCAAACCGCCGAAGAGATAGGAAAAGCCATTGAAAGGACCGAAATCATCCTCTCAACTGGAGCAGCTGGAACCAACCTTCTCCCGCTGAACGTACTTAAAGAACATGGGAGAAAATGCAGGATAGTGGCTGACATTAACGCTATTCCGCCTTTGGGCGTTGAAGGGCTAGATTCAAACACTGATGGCAAAGAAATTCTGCCATACATTTTCGGAATCGGTGCATTGGCCATAGGCAAGATCAAAAACAAGGTCGAAGTCGAACTGATCAAGAGGGTTGCCGAAGAACCAAGAGGAGTATTCGACTACAAGACAGGCTACGAAATCGCCAAAAAACTGACACTTGAAAAGTGCGAACAGAAGAAAGTTCCTGAGAGCGAGCCGCCGAAATACTGGCTACCGTAACCGCATAACAGCTCCTATTCTTCTCGCAGTCATATCAAGTTCTACTTTGCTCAGTCTCAGCCCATAGTCAGGTCCAAATTCTAAGCCGAGCCGTCACCTCTGGACCTTGGAATCACACGCAGGTGAAATGCCCTTCACTATGTGGCAGAAAACACAATTTTCCATGTAGAGGTCTCCCAGCAATGGGGTTCTTACTGTTTATTTATATGCATATTTCTACCTATAACGGAAAGTGCGGGAAGGAAGACGGAATGAGTGAGAGAACGTTCATGTTCACTGCCGAAAACGGGAATGTCTGCGAGATTGTGGATACTTTTGCTGAAATGTTTCCGATGTGGGCTTCCAGAGTATTGATCACGGCTGACACTGAGAAGTGGGCCTTGACCGCTGCTTCGGCTGCAACTGGTTTGGCAACGAGCGTGATCATGTCCCCTGCTGAAGCAGGCATAGAAAGCATCGTGGCGCCCAACGAGACGCCAGACAACCGTACAGGCGCTGTGATCCAAATATACAATCGCAACAGGTTTGAACTGAAAAGCCAAATGATACTGCGCATAGGACAATGCATAATGACTTGTCCAACAACCTCAGCGTTCGATGCATTGCCAAACGCCAAGAGAAGAATGAAAGTCGGCAGAAGCCTGCGCCTGTTTGGTGACGGGTTCCAAAGAAAAAGCTTGGTTGGAAACAGGAAAGTCTGGAAGATTCCCGTGATGGAAGGCGACTTCATCGTGGAAAACACTTTCGGCGCCTCAGAAGCCATCGCAGGCGGCAACTTCCTCATCCTAGCGAAAGACAAGGCATCAGGGCTCAAGGCAGCAGAAGAAGCAGTAAAAGCCATCAAAACTGAGGCAAGCCAAGTCATTATGCCCTTCCCCGGCGGGATTTGCCGCTCAGGATCGAAAGCTGGCTCACTGAAGTACAAGCTGAAAGCGTCGACAAACCATCCCTTCTGTCCAAGCTTGAGAACGCTTGTGCCGGACTCGCATGTGCCTGAAGGCGTCGGTTGCGTTTATGAGATTGTGGTTAACGGCTTGACACTTGAAGCTGTCAAGAAGGCCATGAGCGCAGGCGTAAAGGCAGCTACAACTGTATCAGACGTTGTCAGGATTTCGGCAGGCAACTACGGTGGAAAGTTGGGGCCGTACAAGGCTGATTTGAAGGAAATCTTGGACGTACTTTAACCATTGCTTCTAAAATCGCTTTCGTTTCGCCAGCCTTTTTGGCACCCTATACTATCCTCTTGTTTGATCCGTGCATTGTTTTCAGTGTTTTAGCTCTGCAACGTTGTTTAGACTGCCAGAATGAACGGACTTGCTGTGACAACTTTTATCTGATGCATTGTCAAGTAGCTTATGACCAAAGAAACCTTCAAGTGAAAGCAGTTGAGCGCCAGCAAGAAAACTTCGTTGGAACTATTCAGACTGAAAAAGACACTGACGACGCTGGCCATCAAGGAAGGGCGCGGAACAGAGCTTGTTTCTCTTTATGTTCCGCCTGGAAAGCAGATAAGCGACGTCATAAACATGCTTCGAGACGAATACGGCACGGCGTCGAACATAAAGTCCACGACAACGCGGAAGAACGTTATGGACGCGATTGTGAAGGTTCAGCAGCGTCTGAAGCTTTTCAAGGAACCCCCTGAGAACGGGCTTGTAATATTTTGCGGTGCGATTCCACAGAACGGTGCTGGAAGCGAAAGAATCGAAACGTACGTGATTGTGCCGCCTGAGCCGATACACATATATCTTTACAGGTGCGACGCACGGTTTCATACAGAGCATTTGCAGGAGATGCTGAGAGAAAAGGAAACCTATGGTATTCTTCTTGTGGATACTTCCGGCGCCACGCTTGCCACTCTTCAGGGAAGAAGACTTGAGATAGTCAGGGAATTGACGTCTGGAGTGCCAGGCAAGACCCGCGCCGGCGGACAATCGGCAAGAAGGTACGAACGGCTCAGGGAGATGAGGCTTCAAGAGTATTTCACACGCGTAGGGCACCATGCAAATGATACGTTCCTGCCGATCGAGAATTTCAAAGGCCTGATCCTCGGCGGTCCAGGGCCGACGAAATACGATTTCGATAAAGGCGACTACCTGAACTACATGTTAAAGGACAAGGTCATAGATGTCATTGACACGGCTTACGTGGAAGAGCAGGGCGTGAAGGAGGTTGTTGCCAAAGCTCCCGAGATAATGAGGAAGATACGTTACATTGAAGAGAAGAAGATAATGCAGCAGTTTCTCTACGAGATTGGGCACGACACTGGGATGGTAACGTATGGAGAAGAGGATGTTAGAAGAGCACTGGAAGCAGGTGCGGTCAGAACCTTGCTGCTTTCTGACACGCTGGACGTAGCACGAGTCACGCTGAAATGCAGCGCTTGCGGTTATCAGGAACAGCAGACGATGAAAAGCCAGATGCTGATAAGCTTTGAGCAGAGCCTCTCTGGAAAACCTTGCCCGAAATGCAAGGCGCCGGCGTTGGGAGTAGCTGAAAATCAGGATCTGATAGACAATTTTGCTCAGTTGGCTGAGTACACGAACACGGATGTGGAGATAATTTCCGGCGAAACAGAAGAGGGACAAATGCTCAAGAACTCGTTCGGGGGAATAGCCGCAATTCTGCGGTTCAAACTTCAGAGCCAGTGAAGGAAATCATCTGCGTAATAGTATAGGTGCCACGTCACTTCTTCCGACGCCTCTTATTAGCACTCTCTTCTTCTTTGAAGTGAAACCAGAAACAAGCTCCACCTTCTTGTGAAAAAGCCTAGAAAACTCGTCTAACAATTCTTTGTTAACCTTTCCTTTAACGGGCTCTTCCCGACAGAAAACAATAATCTCGTCTCCTTCAACTACAATCTTGAACTCCTTTGAACTCGGCTTCACACAAACTTCAAGAACAGAACCCTCCTTCGTTTCAATAATTTTCATGGCATTTTCACATGCACACAATCATTCAATTTACCAGATAAAAACATATTCAAACACCGCTGTCCAAAACGGAAAAGGATAAGCATTAAGCAGAATCTACAGTGTCTAGGCGTCGCGGATGAAACACCCGTCATCATACCTAGACTGGTACGTTCACGTCCCAAAAATAAGACATGACTTCCGTTCAAGCGGCATAGCCGACTTCAAGTACAACATAAACTTGGGTGAAACCGACTTAAGCATCAACTACGCCCACGGCAACCCCGAAACAGCTAGACTCTTGGCTCAAAGATACAACGTACGGGCTGAGAATGTTTTCATTTCAAGCGAAGGCGCCTCAGGCCAAAACGCGCGAATAATCAGGTACCTCGCCGAAAGAAACAGGAAGAAAAACGAAGCTATAGTCGAGTATCCAACATATGAGCCGCTGTTGCGGCTGGCGCGCGAGTATTTTCCACACGTCAAAAGGTTGGAGAGAAAGGAGAAAGAAGACTATGGCCTCGATGCGGATGCTCTGAGAAGAGTTGCCTCAGAAAAAACCGCGTTACTCGTGTTGACAAATCCACACGCGCCGAGCGGCGCAATATCCAATGCAAATGATCTTAAAGAAGTGATGACAGTTGCACGAGAATATGGCTTTTATGTCTTCTGCGATGAGATATACGCCGAATTCGACAGAGATACTTTGCCCACCGCCTTCTCTGTTGACCCTGAATCGACCATAGTAACGACAAGTTATTCGAAGGCATATGGTCTCGGAGGATTGAAACTTGGCATAGCCCTAGCCGACAGAGAGCTTGTTGACGGACTCTACACTGACGTATTGAATACTGTAGGCAACAGTCCAAACATTGTTCAGCTTATCGCATCCGAACTGCTGGCAAAGGGTAAACAGAGCCTTGAGACCCACAAGCAGAAATGGGCTTTTCTGAAGAAGCTGACTGAAGAGTGGCTGAACGAGAAGAGTTTGGAGTATTTTCCTAACAGAGTAGGCGTAACGTACTGGGTTAGATTGCCGTTAAGAGACGCATACAAGTGGACGAACGAACATTCCATTCCTCGCTACAGTCTGGCCGCCGTGCCTGGAACCTTCTTTCTTTTCAAAAACGGTTACAAGCTCTCAGAGTCAGACAGGGTAAGACTAAGCCTCGGCAACATAAACCCAAACGAGCCAACTCTGACCGATGCTCTCGAAGCGTTTGAGAAGGCGTTGAATACCTACAAGGGATTTTAAGGAAGGCGGTCTTGCATGTCTGCAAAAGAATAAAGGCTTCCCCCGTTTTTCTATGATAGACCTGCTGGTGAGAGGAGTTGCCAAGTGTCTAGGATGACAAGTCTCAGGCACATCCTGTCGTACGGTGTTCCGTTCGAAGCTTTTACCCGAGACGTCTGGCTACTTTGCCTCTCCAACGCCGTAGGTGCCTTCGGCGAAGGCCTTTACTTCTGGGTCTTTCCGCTCTACATCAGATCATTGAACGCAGACTACGTGCAGCTGGGCCTAGTCTTCTCAGTTCTTTATCTTGTTTCAGCATTAGCGCCTATTCCCGGCGGCTTCTTAGCTGACAGGTTTGACCGCAAGAAAATCCTGCTCCTAGCTTGGACTCCGTGGGTTTTCGCCCCTCTCATCTATTCTTTCGCTGAGAATTGGACGCAGCTAATTCCTGGAACAGTTTGTTGGGGAGTGTCCATGATCGGTGTCCCAGCCTTCATGACCTATGTTCTAACGTCTGTCACAGACAAGAGAAAGTTGGCTTCTGCGATCTCATTTGTCGTAGCCACTTACTCCTTCGGTTACATCTTTGCTCCCGCAGTAGGCGCATACCTGGCAACTTTCATCAGCATGCGGGGAGTTCTTCAGCTCTCTACGGTGGTTTCTGCCGTAGCCACAGGCATTTTTCTCCTCATCCACAGTCAATATCCCAAGAGAAACAAAGCTGACAAGCCGCAGCAACCCCTGCCATCGCCTGATGATAAGCGACTGTGGCAGAAAATGCTTGTATGGTCGGGTTTCCTGGCAATCGCATCCTTCTCTATGAACATCGCACGACCCTACGTGGCAACTTATCTATCTAAACAGGTCAATCTGAGCGATTTCTACGTAGGAACGTTCGGCTCAGTAGTCTATGCGGGAATAACATTCATCGGTATTTTCGCGGGACGGTTAGGGGACAGGTGGCGAAAGTCAGGTGCCATAAGCTTATGCTTGATCCTGTACCCGTTGTCGATAGTGCCTCTACTCATGGTCAGAGAACCAGCCGCTTTGATGCTTGTGGCTTTTCTTTATGGTGGCTCATCCGTCTCAGGTAATCTCGTCAGCGCTTATGTTGGCACAATTTCGCCTGAAGCCAAACGGGGAGTGTGGATGTCCATTCCTCAGAGTCTAAGCCTTCTAGCCGCCTTTGCAGCGCCTTATCTGGGCGGGTATCTTTACACTCAGTCGCCAAGCTACGCCTTGATAGTTTCTGTCATTGCCATGCCTTTCCTAGCGTTGATGGCCCTGACAAGATTGAAGGAATGAAAGAAGACATGAAATCATCCTTTATTTCAGCTTATTGCCGTCAATGGAAAATGTTTTAACTTCATCTAATGTAATCTTTTGAAAAGGGAATATTATGGCTAAATGCCCCAAATGTAAGAAAGAAGTCAGCAAGCCTAAGAAAACTTGGAAGATGGCTGGAAGAAAGGACAAGAGTGGCAAAAGAATGGAGCTCACGATCGGACTCTTTGAATGCTGTGGAAAATCTTTCAGATCTGTCCTGAACAAGAGAAAAATCTAACAAACAGCAAGAAACTACACAATCCCCTTTTTCTATTCTCGAAGTCACAAACATTCTAAGGAGTCCATAGAAGGAAGAATTCACAAATCAACCTAGAGCATCTAAGACTGTTTCTCCTTCAACAAAAATCACTGAAGTAAATGGGAGTAAAATCATGAAAGCAAAAAAGGTGCTCAAGCTCTGTTTGGTGGACCGGTGGGGATTTGAACCCCAGACCTCCTGAGTGCAAGTCAGGCGTTCATACCAACTGAACTACCGGCCCATGTTTCTGTTTTCAGAGAAGAACCAGCGTTATGAAATTTAGAGCTTTCGGTTCATTTGTCACAGCTATCTGCATACACTTGACTTAACACAGCAGCTACTTTTTGCCGAGAACAACGAATCCTAAACCCAGAATCTCAAATGCCACGCCCATGACTATGAAGCCCAAGTCATACAATAACTGCGTTTGCCCCCAGTCACGATTGGAATTCATTCGGAAAGTGTACATCACTGCAATGAACAGCCCCAGACAAGAAAAGCAACACCCACAGCGATAAGGACAGGCTTGATGTGTTTTTCAAAGCTCAAGACAACTTTCTCCCAAAAGAGCATCCTACGAAAGGCTATATTTAAGATGATTTGTGACTTCTGGAAAAAGCAAGGAACCAAGGTTTACACTAAAATAAGAAAAAAGGTGAAAATGTCGATTTCTGAATAAAGCGGTTAGCTTAATCTAGAATCTTCGTCTTGGGCTTGAATTTCTTTTTTTAGACCAGCATTCTCGGCAGTATACGGGTCTGCTTGGGTCAGGCTTGAATGGGACTTCGCATTCCTTTCCACAATCAGCACAAACTGCCTTATGCATCTCTTTCCCTGCCATTTTTCTATTTCAACTCCTATTACGCTCTGCGCAAGAATCGCTTCTTGCACGACGAGACCATTTCACGGCATCGTTTCTTATAAAACTTGCCATCAGGATGCGCGGAGACCTTCCTGAACCTCCCAAAAACTTTTACTTCTCTTTTTCAACTAGCATAGGTGAGAAAGCATGTCAGCAACGCCAACGGGAAGATTCGTGATTCAGAAACATGGCGCAACGCGCTTGCATTACGATTTCAGGCTTGAAATGGACGAAGTTCTTAAAAGCTGGGCAATCCCAAAAGAACCGCCCACAGAACCAAACATCAAAAGACTAGCCGTCGAGGTTGAAGACCACCCAGTCAGTTACATAACCTTCGAAGGAACTATCCCCGAAGGCGAATACGGAGCTGGAACAGTTGAGATATGGGACAAAGGCACGTACACGCTCAAAAGCAGAAGCAACAACAAAATCGTGTTCACGTTGCGCGGAGAAAAACTTGTGGGCGACTACATACTCGTGAGATTCAAAGAGGACAAGAACTGGCTTTTCTTCAAAAAGAAAACGCTCTAACACATCTCTCCAATTGCTTTTCTACAAGAACGGCAAGTTCCTAATCTAACAGTACCCTTGACTCTGCAGTTGCGCCAGCAGATTCAAGAGCAATGACGTCAAATAGTCAAACCCTAAAGTGACTGCCCAGATGGAAGACGAAAGCGCGAAGACTTCAAGTTTGGCGTCCTTCAAGAGCGTGTTTGCCAACCTGAGCGTCTTCCAGTTTCTGACCTTTCTCCGGAGAGGAGTATTCTACAGCTTCATGATAAACTACCTTTTCACGTTAATGCAGACCGTTACCTCAACAGCCTTCCTTGGAACCTTGGACATGATAGCTTCAGCCTTGGGCCAGAATCTCCTATGGGGAAGAATATGCGACCGCGTAAAAGTGAAGGCTAAACTGATAATAGCAGGCGAGACAATCGCAGCCTTCAGCTACATAATCGTGTTTTTCATCCATAAATCGCTGATCGAAGCTGGAAGCGGCTTCACAGCAGGACTGGCAATCATTATTGGCCTGTCGATTCTGGAATTCTTCTGGTCGATGTCAGACGTAGGCTGGGCAGCATTGTTGACGGATATTACGACCGTTGAGACACGCGGCAGGGTCATAGGCACATTGAACTTTATTGCATCCCTAGGCCGAATGGTGGGAATCTTGTTTGCTGGATCCCTGTATGACAATGGCGAAGGCTTCAGAAATGGCACCATCTTTTACATAGTAACAGTCTTGCTGTTCATTGGAACGCTAATTATGCTGTTACTGTCGCGACACGCGAAATGGAGAAGCACGACACCGTGCGAGGTCACGAGTGAAGTAAAGGAGACTGACAGAAGATCGAGTAAAGAAAATGAAAAAGCGTACAAGTGGTTTCTTGCTTCACTTGTGATAATCGTTCTAGGTGCAGCTTCGATCAACCAGATAATTCTGCTTTTCATAAAGCTGCCAGCTGGACTGAACACGAGCGATTATGAAATGAGCCTCATATTGAGCGCGTGGACCGTCGGCGGGATGATCGCCAGCTTGGTTTCTGGAAGACTCACAGATAAGATTGGAAGAAGCAAAGTCATGTTCCTCGGATTAGGCTTAGCCATAATGACTCCCCTGCTTTACGGTGCAGCATCGAATTATGCGGCGATGGCCCTAATCTATGGAATAAACGGCGTATCGTTCTGGACTATCCAAACAGTCGGCTTTGTCCTGGCAGGAGACATTATTCCAAAAAGCAGAAGAGGACGCTTGCTCAGCAGATACAACACCGTTATGGCCTTGAGCTGGGGTCCTGCTGGAATTTTGATTGGTGGACCACTTGCAGACTTGCAGGTTAAGAGCCTCGGGTTGTCACCGCACGCGGCTTACATCAATGCCTTCTACGCTTCAGCATTAATGGTCGCCGGCGGCGCTATACTGTTCGCCCTAAAGGTTGCAAGAGCCCAACGCGGAGGCAACGCTTAATTTTTAAACTGGACCTCACAGAATCAGCTTGACGTGGTTACCATGTTGGAATTCAAAAAAGTGAAAATCGAAACGCCCGAAGGTTGCAACGTCATTTTGGGCATGGCGCACTTTATCAAGACTGTGGAAGACCTGTACGAAGCTCTGGTGAACGCGGTTCCAAACATAAAGTTCGGAATAGGCTTCTGCGAGAGCTCCGGTCCATGCTTGGTAAGGCATGAAGGAAATGATGAGGAATTGAGGAGGCTGGCGAAGGAGAAGGCTTTTGAGATAGGCTGCGGCCACAGCTTCATAGTTTTCATGAAAAACGCTTACTCCATAAACGTCTTGGACAAGATTAAGAACGTGCCAGAAGTGTGCACAATCTACGCTGCTACGGCAAATCCCCTTGAAGTTGTTATTGCAGAGACGGAGCAGGGCAGAGGAATCGTAAGCGTGGTTGACGGACTGAAGAGTAAAGGAATAGAAGCTGAAGAGGACATCAAGGCAAGGAAAGC
>PEWI01000218.1:13926-15462 GCA_002779555.1 Candidatus Bathyarchaeota archaeon CG07_land_8_20_14_0_80_47_9
TTTCTGGACGGGCGCACGCTTCAGCTTGAATTCACAATACGGGTCGTTCTTACAAAGGCACATGAGTTCCTCGCAGACCCATTGCTTTCCACTCAAGACTTCAGCGCCTCCGACGAGATAACCGCGAGTAATGCGACACTCTGCGCGTCCGGTCTGGCCCAAAGCGATGGCCGGAAAATTGTTCTTAATCTTGACAGTCATCTGTTTCAGTGTTGCCATTTTTAGAAGCTGAGCGATGCTGATTTCGATTTTTCCCATGCCCATGATGAAATAGTGGTTTATTCCCGTTGAGAAGATGTCTGCAGGGTTCTTGGATCTTGCCCTCAGTTCAGTTGCAATGTCTTTTCCAAGCTCGTAACCTATCTCGTAGAAAAGCGTGATCGCACCAGTTGACAAGATATGTGTCACCCGTTGATACCCGGCATTAAAGGACATGCCTGACAGCAGAAGGACAGGAGATTCCAGCAGAACATCATAGTATTCCCCCTTGTCAGGATTCAGACGCACATGCTGCTCGGCTTTGCGAGGAACCTGCGAGGTTTCACCGTTAGCACATTGGGTTTCAAAGTCATTGCTCGTTGCTGAATGTTCAGAATCCGAATAGGCGATGTTGCATCGGCTACTCTACAGCTAGAGCGAAATGAAACACAGAGCTGAGTGTGCCCCTATTTGTATTATTCAAAGAAACATAGCCGGCGCAGAGTGGAAGGCTTTGGATGCTGCCCTTCGGAGGGTCGGTAACTGTGAATCACGGTTAATGACTGATGCTTGTGGTGCCGTGCTCTATCTGTGCATAGCCACTTCTTCTTGCACTTCAAAAGGAATCTTTTCTTTCATTCTTTCAGCCGCGTAGGCAACTAGCTGTTTGAACTGGTTGTTTGTCAGAACGTGGCTTGCTCTTGACAGTATTTCGAGGCACACCTCTTTAAAAACAAGGTCGGCGCAACACGTTTTTGCGTCGTCGATTAGTTCTTTGCAGGCTTGAAGGATTTGCGCATTCAAAGTCATTTCCACTCCGCAGCTTAAGCTTGACTTTTAAACATTAAAACACTTATGAATCATAGGTCTGAATCAGCAATTCATGTCAAAACTGGGTGAAAGCTCTCTTAAAGCCCAACGAATATGCAGTTGCCAGTGACTTCCGTGCTCGATTTTTCTGATGAGAAGGCACTATACAGCTAGAAGCGTTATCGCTTCTGTTTCTCTTCCGACATCAATATGTGCTTAGCGAGAGTCGCAAGGGTTAAATGTCGATAATGAACTTCATCATCCAGATTTATTAGGAAACTTTCACAACTGCTTTCAAGGTACGGGTTTCGTTTCAACCTGTTAACAAGTTCCACATAAGAGGAATAGTCCTTATGGAACGAACCTACGACGACAGAGTGCCCTAACCCCATTCCTCTCTCAATGGCAACAACATTCGGAGGAGCCGTCTTCGCCAGCTCTAAACCGTTCTTCCTCGCTTTCTCGGCCTCTTCGGAACTAAGCTCTTTTCTAATAGAAGCGAAAGTCAAGGCGAACAAGTGGTATCCG
>PEWI01000218.1:15552-16418 GCA_002779555.1 Candidatus Bathyarchaeota archaeon CG07_land_8_20_14_0_80_47_9
ACTCCAATTGCCCTAGCCAGTTCCCTGTCGCTTCTTCTGCTATTCTTCATCATCTCGGAGACAAGCTTCAATTCAACGTCTTTCATCCATCATTCCTTTCTCCAATGCCAGTAATCGCCAAAGTTGTGTATATGCTTTCTCACAAAAATCGTTGACAACCCCATTGTTTTCAACATTGTCTGTCAGAGATTGATGCTCTCAAAATCCCGTTCAGTTTCTTCAACGCTTCTTTGTTTTCTTTCCATTTCATCAGCCTCAAGGTCTCTTGAAGACTGCACCACCTGAATTCGGAATGCTCATTTTCATCTATAACGACCTTTTCATCCGCAGAAACTTCCACGCCATAAACATATTCCTTGTTCAAATAGGGATCTGAAAATTCGAAGTAGTGGATGCCTTCTATTATTCCCAGAATGTCCTTTATCCCAGTCTCTTCTGTGACTTCTCTCTTCAGAGCATCAATTCTGGTCTCTCCTTCTTCCACTCCACCAGTTACAGGCTGCCAGAATCCTTCTCTTTCTGGAGTTCTCTTTAGAAGCAGATACTTTGTCCTTCCATTCTTTCTCCTGAACAGAATCGCCTCAACCTGTATCGGCAGTCTCACAGATGGATAGAATTGAAGTAGAGTATTTGAAACTTCGGAACATCTAAATGCAGAAACTGTTTAGTAGCGTTCATTTATCACACCATAAAACACCTTTAGGAGATTTGATTACATGGCCAACAGTGCGGCTCAAATCGGTGAAAGACGAAAACAGTTCTTGGAGCAGCAGCAGAAGCTAAAAAATAGAATGAACAAGGTCAAACACAAGATAGCGGTGATCAGCGGCAAAGGCGGCGTCGGCAAGAGCACAGTCACCGTAAAT
>PEWI01000167.1:0-4338 GCA_002779555.1 Candidatus Bathyarchaeota archaeon CG07_land_8_20_14_0_80_47_9
GAACGCTGCTTCAACTATTCTGGAAACTGCTACAAAAAACAGAGTGAAAAAGGCACAGAACATAAAGACTGCAGAACTTGCTGTTCTCCTTGAGATAATGCAACGAGATGTTAACGTTGCCCTCGCCAACGAGCTTGCCATTCTCTGCGAAAAAGCAGGTGCAGATTACCTTGACCTCGACGGGCTTCTTGACGTTAGTGAAAGGCCCAAACTTTCGTTGCCAGTACTTGCCAACAGCGACATTCAAAGGGAACCATATCTTTTGCTGGAGAATACTGAGGATCTTGGCATGAAACTTCGAATGCTTACAGTTGCCCGTGAAATCAATGAAGAAACAGCCAAGCACGCGGTCAACCTGACCAAAGATGCGCTGCGGAACTGTGGCAAGACCTTGAGAAGAGCAAGAGTCTCTCTCCTCGGAATTTCGCAAACCCAAAACGCGAAAGGCGCCCCTAAGAAGATACTGAAAGAGCTTGCAAAGCTTTTGGAGGCGAAGGGCGCCAAGGTTGGCCTCTACGACCCGTACTATTCAGACAACGAATTAGGCGACATTAAGGGCGCGTTCAAAAAAACCTTGAGTGACGCCGTGGAAAACGCTGACTGCGTGATGATTCTATCCGGGCACGACCAATTCAAACGTCTGAACTTGAAGAAATTGAAGGCCTTGATGAAGATGCCAGCCGCAATTGTGGACCTCGAAGGAATCATTGAGGTAGACAAGGTTGAAAAGGAAGGTTTCATATACCGCGGGTTGGGAAGAGGAGTTTGGACGAAATGAGAAAACTCGGCGTAGCTGTCATAGGTACTGGGTTTTGGGGCAAAAACCACGCAAGAGTCTACACGGAACTGGCAGAAACGGATCTGATAGCCATCTGCGACATAGACGCTGAAAGGGCAAGAAGCGTTGCCAAGCAGTTCGGCGTAAAATCCTACGTAAACACTGGAAGCATGCTGAAGAACAAGGACATCGAGGCAGTGAGCATATGCAGCTGGTCAACAAGCCTCGCAAAAGAAGCACTCAAAGCCCTGAAGGCTGGAAAACACGTCCTAGTTGAAAAACCCATGGCTGCAAACTCGAAACAAGCCCAGAAACTACTGCAGACAGCCGAAAAAGAGGCACTGCACCTCACAGTCGGCTTCCTCATGCGATTCATTCCAGGCCTGCAGCACATTGAACGAGCAGTCAAAGACAGAACAATCGGCGAACTTGTGTGCGCCACTTCAAAAAGAGTTTCCCAGTGGCCTGAAAGAATCGGCGACGTGGGAGTAGTCAAAGACACAGCAATTCACGACATAGACGTAATGCGATACATCTTCAACGAAGACCCAATAGCCGTCTACGGAAAAACTGGAAACATGGCACACACAAAGTTTGAAGACTACGCCCAATTAATGCTCACGTTTGAGGGCGGAAAAACAGCCTTCATTGAATCCAACTGGTTAACCCCGTACAAGACAAGAACGCTGGTAGCCACAGGAAGCAAAGCCATCATGAAACTTGACTACATCACACAAGAGTTGACCATAGAGAACGAAAAGGAAACCCTTCAGCCTCGATACCCAGTGAAAGAACCGCTGAAACTTGAACTGCAAAACTTCGCAAAATCCATCTTAGAAAACGAGAAGCCCCTCGCAACTGGAGAAGACGGCTTGAAAGCCCTGCGAATAGCTGAAGCAGCATTGAAGTCCTCAGCCACAGGCAGAGTAGTGAAGCTCAAACAATAAAATCAGGATGTCTTAGGCCCAGTTTTCAGCGTAAACGGTTTACCTTTGGACAATATTTCCTCCGGAACCTTTTCCTTCCACTTCTTGAGAAATGGCAAATCCTCATTTTCCTTGCGCAGATTATCTGGAAGCATCTCCGGAATCTCGTCGCGTATCGGATACCATCTCAAACACTTTGGGCACACAATCAAGCCTTCTACAATCTCCTCGTTCTCTTCGAAAACGTGCAGTTCAAGCGGGTGATGCTTGTCAATAGGACAGGCAAGTATCTCCATCAGCTTCCTTTTGATAGTAAATTCCTCCCGAGGTACTCTTGTGATTAAACACTATAAAACATTTTCATGCGCAAGGCGCTCCCGGATTACTTGTCAAAGTTTATTCCCTTCTTGTCGAGGTCTTTCAACATATCAAGCACTTCTCAGGCGCGAGCTGCATCTCTTCTACAGTGGCGTCTACATGGAAACTCTCCACTTGAGAAAAGGCATTTTGGATTCTTCTGCTGAGTACATCTCCAATAGGAGAAAACCACGTGAGGCTCTATCGACTAGAGGAATTGACTCTAATGTCCAAAACCACTTGGCACCAGTTCGGGCCCGTTGTTCGAACAATACGACCCAATTGAACAGCAAGATCAACGTCCAAAAGCTGAAGCCTCTTGACCACCTTGGACATTACCCTCCCAACTGGGCTCTCATTCTTGCTGACATATTCAAAATCATAGTAGTGTATCCAGCCACCGCTCTTCTTCAAGGCCAGCAAGGCAAAGGGTAAATATTCGAATGCTTTTCCGGGCAACGGCATGAGAACGCGATCTGCCACATGAGTCAACCTTCCCTCAATTACTTGTTTTGCGTCACCGAGCAGCGGGATTACCTTCCCGTAGGCGCCGTTTTTTCTGATGTTTTCTCTCATGAATTGAAATGCGACTGGACTAACATCAATCGAGTATGCCTTAAGCACACCAGAATGCTTAGCCACAATTATTGAAAAGCATCCTACTCCAGCAAACATGTTCACCAAGACTTCACCACTTTCAACTTGCCCTGCAATTCGCATCCGCTCGCACATGAGCCTTGGCGAGAAGTAGCATTCTGCGACATCAACAGAAAACGCACATCCACATTCCTTGTGAACTACTATCGTCTTATCTTCGCCAGCAACCCACTCCAGCTTCCGCAGTCTGAAGTCTCCATGAACAGGGCCTTTCTGAGCCAACACAGTTTTCACATTCTTGTGAACGGACATGACAGCTTCCGCGATGGCGCGGTTGTACTTCTCAGATGCTGGCGTTAAACGAACAACGGCTATGTCGCCGATTATGTCGTAAGAATTGTAAACACAAGCCAAATCCTCGGGGGGAAGAACCTCTGAAAGGAGCTCTCTCAGCCGCCTCTTCAAATTCTGTCTCGCCTGCAGAATATGGAGCGCTTGGAAACATTTAAAAGTACAGTAATTCCCCATTCTAGGAAGAGGAAAGCATCAATGGAGAAAACGCCAACTGGAACCGTTTACGAGTGTGTGAGATGCGGGGCAAACGTTCCTTCTGAGGAACTGGAGCTCCGAGGCGGAGAAATAAAATGTATTGTGTGCGGCTACAGAATTCTGAAAAAGAAGAAACCGCCAGTTGTCAAGCGCATCCAAGCAAGATAGAATTTCGCGACAAGACGTATTCTACTCTTTCTCTGAAAGGCCAGTTACGCGTGTGTTGCTGAGACCGCGGTGATGGTGCTAGAAGATTTCTTTTTCGCCTATCTTGCGGAGAGCTCTCCCCCGAAGCTTGACTGTTTCACTGACGAACTCTTCAGGTTGTCTTTCAACAGTCTTTCTCTTTACGGTTTCTCCGCAAACCCCTTTCGGCAACAATCGTCTCTTGAGGCACATAGCATACAAGCAGTTTGGGACATCACACATTTCTTCTGTCCACCTGCACCATGCACCATCTCGCCGATCGACAACAGCGTTCTTCGCACATTTGAACGATTGACATGTTGGAGAACAAGTTTTTGCTTGAGCCAATACATGCACGACCTTTGACCAATCTATTAACAAAACTTTACTGTTGCAGCATTACTCCGCTAAGAACTACTGTTCAAAGGAGTTTATATAAAGTTTTTTCCCTGAAACTCCTTATTCAGACTCTAGCTCTCAGCCTTCTTGGGCTTCAGACGCCTTCTTCTATAGACTTCAATCGCTAGAATAAAGAGCACAGTTGCTACGATTATCACCACTGTTGCCAGCTGGCTTGTTTCGACCAAGAAGCCCGCCAACATCACGTACTTGTTAGCTCTTATCTCGATCGTTGTTGACGTGACGACTGAATACGTGCCTTCCGTAAACGGTTGCGTTTGGTCTAACAGATAGACAACTACCTGCAGACTACCGCCGGTAAGCCCACCGAACACGGCGCTACCGTCAGCCTGCGTGCGGTTTGAACGGGGCATCGCGCCTTCCCGATGCAATGTGACGTTAACATTCGAAATTGGCTGTCCAAAGTAGTCAAGAGTTCTGATCGTGACTGTCAGTCCGTAAAGCTGGCAAGGCAGGGATATGTTCTGATTTTGGAATAAGTCCACGGCTACTTCATTCAGTTTTATCCCGTCTGAGTCGTAGGCT
>PEWI01000167.1:4368-4733 GCA_002779555.1 Candidatus Bathyarchaeota archaeon CG07_land_8_20_14_0_80_47_9
AAGACAGCCAATCCTTGAGCGTCTGTCCTATTTTCGTAGTGTATTCCGCCCATGTTCTCTTGGACCTTCACCAGAACATCGCTGGCAGCTTGATTGCTCGCGTCAGTGACATTGACCTGCAGCATGAATGTTGGGCAAGTGACTGTCACATTGAACCAAGCTGTCAGATTTCCATCTACCCGCAACGTCTGGATGTTAGTTGTGTTGAACTGTGTACTATAACGTGAAACGTTTAGAACGTAGTTGATGTCGGGCAACAATGAATGTGCCACAGTTATCCCGTTGATGTCCGTGACGTTCTCGTTCTCTGCGGTACTGGGCGTATCCGCGCGTGCTAGGAACGTGCCTGCCTCAGGAATTCGAGT
>PEWI01000262.1 GCA_002779555.1 Candidatus Bathyarchaeota archaeon CG07_land_8_20_14_0_80_47_9
TGAACTTGCTTTGATAGTGCGGTCCGCCTATCCCGAGCACTGCCTTGGCTGGAAAATTGCCGAACCGTGAAACAGCCTCCATCGTTGCGTGCGCTACAGCTTCCGCCGCTTTTATGTCGTTCCACTGCTTGGCGCAGCTCCCCAATTCAGAAAACATGGTAGGCACGTCTAGGGATGGACCGTGATGCGTGCATTCATACGAAACTTCATAGTCAAGCCTCATTTCCTGCTTAAGCCGCGCCATGGCCTTCAAAGTGTCTCTCATCGCGTTTGCGGGGGAGACTGAAACTTTTCTCGGGATTCCGCCCAGTTCTGCTTCGCCCAGATTGCCTGGCGTGTGCACTGAAAGTGTTGGGGTTCCGCTTAGGCTGCTGTGTCTCGAAATGAATATGACAAGCTCAAGATTGCTGAAGAAAGTAGTTGTGTCTTGTGCATAAACTGATTCTGTGTTCAGAGTTACAAGCCTTACGTTCCTGTTGCTGATGCTGGCTTCGTAGGTGGGGTTTTCTTGAAATTTTTCCGAACACTCTCTGAAAGGGTAGTGAGTCAGAATCTTTTTCTTGATGTTTAGACTCGCAACATCTTTGTTTGAAGCAACGAGCAGAATCATTATCTATGTCGCCTTCGGCAGTTTTCTAGTAACGGATAAATATCATTCAGTCTGTAATGAAACTGTCGCTGACCCTAAGGCGGAAAAGCCGTTTCGACGTGATTTCGCATGGAAGACGAATTCAGTCTAGAAGCAAAGATTTATGACAGGATTTGGGGACGAAGCGATTACGATGCTGACGTTAAGTTTCTGGACGGCCTGTTTCGAGAACATCATTGCAGAAGCGTCATTGACATTGGGTGTGGAACAGGAAGCCACGCGTTGAGGCTGAGCAAGATAGGGTACGAGGTTACAGGGCTAGACATTAGTCCCAGCATGCTGGAAAAGGCAAGAGGAAAGGATAGAAAGGCGAAAGTCAAGTTCGTCGAGGGGAACATGAAAAACCCTGACAAAGCCGTTCCGAGAAACAAGAAATTTGACTCGGCTACCTGCTTGGGAATAGCTTCTTCTCACCTGCTAACAAACGAGGACGTACAGACATTCCTGCGCGGGCTGCACAAGATTCTCAGAAAGGACGGCCTGCTAGTCTTCAACGCCAGAAACGCGAAGAAAATCAGCGAAGAGTACTTGGACAAGCTGCTCGTGGAACACATGATAACTGAAAATAGACTGCAACTCCTCATGTTAGCCTGCAACACCCGTAGTCCTCAAAACCGAAACATCATAGTCTGGAGACCGATCTATCTCATGAATGAAAACGGAAAACTGGATTTTCAAATACGAGAGCACAAGCTGCGGTGGTTCTTGTTCTCAACATTGAAGAAGCTGTTGATTCAAAGCCATTTCAAGCTGCTAAGATGTTATTCCGGGCCATCTAAGGAAAGATTCGACGAGAACGAAAATGCAACCATGTGGCTTGTATCAGTCGCCAAGTAGAACGTGAAAGATGCTTGTTGCAGAGTGCCATGTGGGCTCAGAAGAGTTTTATATTCTGACCTCCTAGGGTTTGGTCTGA
The DNA here is from genome assembly GCA_002779555.1 of Candidatus Bathyarchaeota archaeon CG07_land_8_20_14_0_80_47_9. GTDB lineage: Archaea > Thermoproteota > Bathyarchaeia > Bathyarchaeales > Bathycorpusculaceae > 20-14-0-80-47-9. The sequence goes on from PEWI01000262.1 coordinate 1,566, forward strand.
AAAGGTGAAAAACATGCATTTGATCAACTTCAAAGACCTGTCCAGTCAACAGCTTACCGAGATGATTGATAAAGGTATAGAGATCAAGCACAATCCCCAGAGATATCAGAAGACCCTAGAAGGGAAGTCCGCAGCTCTAATTTTCCAGAAGACATCCACCCGAACCAGAGTCTCGTTTGAGGTGGCCATGACTCAGCTCGGCGGTCATGCACTTTTTATCGATTGGAGAACAACGAACTTTGCTCTCGCAGACATCGGCGACGAGACCCAGTATCTTTCTCGCAACGTTGATTGTATAATGGCGAGGTTGATGAGAAACGCTGACTTGCAGACCATGGCCAAGGCTTCCCGCGTCCCCGTGATCAACGGATGCGACGAGAAATACCATCCAAGCCAAGTCATAGCAGACTTGATAACCGTGAAGGAAAAGGCAGGAAAACTGAAAGGAGCAAAACTCGTCTACATAGGAATCCACAACAACGTCTGCAACTCACTCGTTGAGGGCTGCACAAAGACAGGCGTCAAGATAACGACTGTTACGCCGATATTCAACGAACCCACCCGAGATGATGGACTACTAGAAGATGCCAAGAAAACTGGACTGTGGGAAACCACGCTGGACGTGAAAGAAGCCGTCAAAGACGCGGATTTTGTGTACACTGACACTTGGGTTGACATGGAATTCTTCACTGACCCGAAATACGCCGCGGAGAAAGAGAAACGCGTTAAGACCATGATGTCCTATCAGATAAACAACGAGCTTCTGAAGAAGAGCAAAGCCTACGTGATGCACGACATGCCCATTCACCGAGGATATGAAATAACTGCAGACGCCATCGAAAGCCCGAAATCAATAATTTACGAGCAAAGCGAGAACAGACTTTACTCAGCAAAAGCAATACTATTAAAACTGCTGGGAAAATACTAAAGGCAGCCGAAAATGACGGACAAAAACGAATGGAACTTTGTTGCCCCTTGCGGTCTTTATTGTGAAGAATGCACAGCTTTTCTTAATAGCGAATGCGGAGGCTGCAGATCCAACAACGGTCTGAGCGAAAAGTACAATAAATATTGTAAAATCTATCAATGTTCAAGCGATAAAAACTTGAAAATCTGCGTGGAGTGCAAAGATTTTCCGTGTAAATTTTTTGACTTCTTCAAAGCTGAAACATTAGAGAGCAGCTCATGGTTTATAGACGTCTGGCATAACATGAAGCAAGTTAGAGAAATTGGCTTGACAGAATTCCTAACCAAGAAGCGGGATTGGCTCAGGAAAAGGAAAGAATGCGCCAAAAAACGAAACATCAAATACTGTGACGAGTGCAAGCAGTGGCCATGTGAACTTATAAAAAGACCCATTCTCGTTCCAGCTGACTTAGAGGGATTTAAAGAGTTTATGAAGAAATGCAAATAGGGCTGTTACTTCAGAATCATTTGCACAAATTTTTCTGGGTTAAATTCTTCTAAATCTTCATACCGTTGCCCTGTTCCAATAAACAAAATGGGCTTTTGCGTAACGTACGTTACGCTAAGGGCTGAACCGCCTTTTACGTCCGCATCGACTTTAGTCAATATTGTTGCATCCACGCCAACGCTTTTGTGGAACTCCTCCGCTTGCACTACGGCATCATTTCCAGTGAGCGAATCCACGGTTAGAACAGTCAAGTCAGGATTTACAATGCGTTTGATCTTTGCCAGTTCATTCATCAAGTTTCTGTTTGTCTGCATTCTCCCCGCGGTATCGATCAAAACAACGTTTATTCCGTGGGCTTTTGCATGACTGATTGTATCGTAGGCTACAGCCGCTGGGTCTGCACCATATTTATGCTTGATCATGCGAAGTCCTAAACGTTTAGCATGCTCCTCCAACTGTTCAATAGAACCAGCTCGGTAAGTGTCGCTGCAGGCAAGAACAACGGAATAACCCTTCTCATTTAAGAAGCGGGCAACTTTGGCTATGGTCGTGGTTTTTCCAGTGCCGTTTATTCCGACAAAGGCGATGACGAATGGTTCGCCCTTTCTACGTTTTTCGTCAACGGCCTTCAGCAAGTCTATCTTATTGTTCGTAAGCATTATCTCCAAAAGCACTTCTCGCAAGTTTTTCTCCACAATTCCTTTGCGGTCTTCAAGCCGTTTGACTTGGACTCCGTCCAAACGTTTTTCCATTTCATCACATATTCGCTCTGCCACAGGGAGAGCAACATCGTTTTCTGCGAGACTCATCTTAAACTCAGAAAGGATCGGGCGCAGGTTTTCAGATTTAAGTTCAGTTGTTGTAACTTTGTTTACAAGCCCTTTCAGCCCGGACTTGAGCTTCTCAAACATTTTTTGAAGCTTTCTCCTCCCTCAACTTGGCAAGCAAATCCTCAAATTTTTCCCTATCTTCACTCGTTTTGTCCGCAACTTGGGCGAACTGGTGCTGAAGTGACATTCTGGTCTTCTCAAGGTCTTCTAAACGTTTCTTGACGATTTCTTTTGCCTCGGGGAATGTTTTTTCAACCGAAACCCCTGCTCCCATCCCAACAATAACCTTGTCAGGGTTTGCAAGTTTCGCACGGACGTATGAGCTTCCGCCTATAGGTACAAGAAGCTCCGAGTTTTCCTTCTCCTTCTCTAAACCGTCCAAAGTCATCGCTGCATAGGTCAGATCTGTTATAACGGTGTTCACCATGTTGACTCTTGACTGTATGGCTTCCGCGGTCTGCTCGAGAAGGCGCAACTCAACACTTAACCTGCGCAGTTCCTCTTCCTGCTTATTCTCCAATTCCTTCTTCTCCGACGACGAATTTTTTCAACAACGGATTTTCTATCTCTTCAGCCGGAACTTCCTCGACACTGGTGATTTTTATGTAAAAACGTTTGACACGGTGCTTGCTTCCAATCTCCGCGTAGACCTTCTCCACTGCGTGCTCAGCCTTGAGAGCCACAATTTCCTTCTTGAAAGAGGTTTTCAGGTTTGGCTTCCTAATCTCACCTATGACTCTGAAAACTTTCAATTTCCTCATTCTCCTTCACAACATCGAAGGCGTTCTCAATTATAAACGTCTCGGGTCCGGTTGTCAAGGACCCGGCGATGGCTGCGTGTCGGTTGACGATCACGCCTGTGCCAACGTAAGGTATTCCGCAGTTT
>PEWI01000225.1 GCA_002779555.1 Candidatus Bathyarchaeota archaeon CG07_land_8_20_14_0_80_47_9
AAACAGCGCATAGGTGATCTTGTCCTCCTCACTTTCAATGTAAAGTTTCACATCTTCAGGGATTTTGTCAAGCGCAGGCTCCAGCAAGTCGGCTGGTCGGACAGTTATGGGTTGTTCGTCCCCGATGATTTTCTTCTTTATTTTCGGATCAATCGGGGCTGGCGGTTTTCCGTACAGGCCCTTGACGTAATCTTTAATTTCCTTAGGCACGATGCTGTAGCGTTTGCCCGAGATTACGTTCATGACGGCTTGGATGCCTACGAGCTGACTTGTGGGCGTCACGAGCGGTGGATAACCGAGTTCTTTTCGAACTTTGGGCACTTCTTCCAAAACTTCGTTCAGCCTGTCGAGCGCTTTCTGCTCGCGCAATTGTGAGAGCAGGTTGGAGAACATGCCGCCTGGGATCTGATGGACAATTATTGAAGCGTCAACTCGTTCTGCCTTGGGGTCGATCAGTTTCAGCTGGTCGTAGTACTTTTCGCGGAGCTCTCGGAAGTATTGGGCTATTTCGTTTAGAAGCCGCAGATCCAAACCCGTGTCGTATGGCGTGCCCTTAAGCGCGTACACGATGGGCTCAACTGGAGGCTGGCTGGTGCCGCCTGCCAGCGGCGAGAAGGCTGTGTCAAGTATGTCTACGCCTGCCTCGCACGAGCGCAGGTATGTCATCATGACCATGCCGCTTGTGCTGTGAGAATGCAAATGCACTGGAAGGCCCACTTCCTTCTTCAACGCTGTTATCAGCTGGTAGGCAGGTTCGGGTGCAAGCATTCCCGCCATGTCCTTGACGCAGATGCTGTCACAGTCCAAGCTGGCCAGTTTCTTAGCGAATACGACGAAATGCTCTACTGTGTGCACTGGACTGATGGTGTAGCTGATTGTTCCCTGCGCGTGTCTGCCCTGTTTTTTGACGGTTTTGATTGCGACCTCCATGTTTCTTATGTCGTTCAATGCGTCGAAGATTCGGAAGATGTCTATGCCGTTCTCTGAGGCTTTTTCGATGAACTTTATGAGAACGTCGTCTGGGTAGTTTCGGTAGCCGACCACGTTTTGTCCGCGCAGAAGCATCTGCAAAGGTGTTTTTTTGATGTGTTTCTTGAGTTGACGGATTCGTTCCCAAGGGTCTTCGTTCAAGTAGCGTATGGCCACGTCGAATGTGGCTCCGCCCCATGCTTCAAGACTGAAAAAGCCTACTTGGTCTATTTTATCGGCGATTTTGAGCATGGTGTCAGTACTCATTCTTGTGGCCATTAGGCTCTGATGTGCGTCTCGAAACGTGGTGTCTGTTATTTTGACGGGTTTGCCCTGCACGGGTTTCTAGGCCCCTCTGTATATATAGGGTTCAATATTAGAATAGAAAGGTTGAGTAATGCCATATTAATCAGTTTAGGTAACGCAAACGCTTTTGTTTCGTCCAGTCCAGCGTCGAGGAGACCAAAACTTAAAAGATGAGAAGAGAACTGCTTTGTGGAACGATGAACAGTAGCGCATGAGGAGAGGCAGGATCGATGAACAAGAATGAGATCAAGACGGAGGAAGACGTTGTCCGTCTGTTACCGGATAAGACGGAATTCGAAAAGAAGGTTCTCGTTGCCGCTTTCAAGATTCCGCGGGGAAAAGTCAGCACGTACAAGAGAATAGCAGAGAAGGTTGGCAAGCCGCGTGCTCATCGGGCTGTTGCCAATGCATTGCACAAGAATCCGCTTCACCCTGTTGTTCCATGCCATCGGGTTGTCAAGTCTGACGGCAGTTTCGGAGGGGAAAAGAAAGCGGCTGAGGCTAGGAGGAAGCTCGTTGAGAAGGAAGGCGTGCCGATCGAGAATGGAAAGGTCAAGATGAGTGACGAGATTCTGTTCTAGCGGGCTAGACCGTAGGAATTCTTGACTAGTTCTTCTATCTTTTTTCGGTCAATAGTCGACATTACTTCACGGAACCACTCGGATGCTTCGCGGCAATTCTTTCTGCAGACCCTTCGGGTCCTTGACGAAGTAGATGTTCGAGTTTCTCGATCATCTTCGGTGGAAGTTCGTAGTGTACGTAGCGCATTTTGAAGTCGTAGTGAAAAGGGTTGTGTTTGATTCCAAGGTTTCGAGCAGTGTGGCAAGCGTGAGACCGCGGTATAGGTCTAGGGCTTCGAGGCTGTTGCCCCTGTTGATTTCTTTCTGTACGAAGTTGTTGAACATGTCGAACCTCGCCTGCAGTCTTCCCAGTCTTGCTTGTGCTTTTTTGCAAAGGCTTCTCTGTCGAACTTGGGAGGCTTGACTTTGTCTGATTTGTCGAAGTGGAACACGACGTTGCCATGTATTTCTGGTTCAAGGAACTTGTCTGGACAGCTGATCTTGAGGATGGCAAGGTCGACGATGAGGTATGCGCGTGACGTAGCTGGGTTGAATGGCGGACATTCTTCGATATATGTTTGCTGCACGTTTTGTGGCCATGCTGTCGAGTGCGCTGACGAGCTTTGGCCATGTTTGAGCTGGGTCTACGGCTTCATCTATGTAGCCTTTCTACGCACCAATGCACGGAGAGGCGAATTTCTGGCGGTCTTCTGCTACCAGTTCAGCGCACTTGCTTTGTTCTATTTTCTGTACGCTGCTGTTCTAAAGCATAGGATTATAGAACCGCAACGATATCATTATTTTTCAGGTGAGTTGCATGAGACGGTTAAAGTTAAGCAAAAAGACCATGATAGAAGTTGCGTCTGCTGTCGTAATGGCAATTGTTCTTTTGGTTTGGGCTGCCTATTTCAGTCAGCCAAGACCTGAGGAGGGGACTTTTTCGCTTCTTTCGTCCGAGTCAGCGACTTCTCAACGCAACTACCTTTCGACGCAACAGGTGATTTCTGAAAACGTCCAAGGAGAATTGAACAGTGGCTCCTTTGAAGTTGTAGTCCAAAGTCTGAAGAACTTGACTGACTATTACGATGGGAAAATGCCCTATTTGAACATGCTTTACGAGAATGATCTCTGGCATGGAGACATGAACTGCAAAATCCCAACCGAAAACGTGACCACATTCACGTTTGACGTTAGACAACTGATAAGCGCGCATGGCAAAGTAACACACATCAGCATAAGCGTGACCGAAACAGAAACAAACCAAACCGGACAGGATGAACAGCAACTCTCAACCATAACAATAGGCCTAAAAGAAATCGCCGAAGGAAGTTCGCCGATCATGAATCAAATAGGAATAGCCGTTCCATATTTGGTCACCAGTCTCGTCTGGGTTGCCGAAGGCCTGATCATCATCGTACCCCTCAGCTTCGTCTGCTTAGGAATCGTCATGCTAGTCAACAGAGGAATAATTCCAGCGTGGAAGAAACAATTCAGAAGCAAAACCTAGGCGAACCTACCACGTAAGAACATTCTTGTATGCACAGCGCGCACAATAGTGAAGACAATGTTGATTTACAGTGGTAGGTTCGAGTGTTTTCTTGTCGGCCTTTGCTCGCGTTTCGTGGCTAGGCTTTCCAAGGCGCTGATGAGTTTTGGCCGCGTTTGGGCTGGGTCTATAACTTCGTCTATGTAGCCTTTCTGCGCAGCTATGTACGGAGACGCGAATTTCTGGCGATATTCTGCCACCAGTTCAGCGTGCTTCTGCTTCGGGTCTTTAGCTTCAGCTATTTCTTTGCGGAATATGATGTTTATAGCTCCCTGCGGTCCCATAACCGCAATTTCGGCTGTTGGCCAAGCATAGTTGATGTCTGCGCCGCTGTGTTTTGAACCCATGACATCATATGCTCCGCCGTAGTCTTTCCTGAGGATGACTGTGATTTTCGGCACAGTGGCATCGCAATAAGCGTATAACAGTTTTGAGCCATGCTTGATTATCCCCCCGTGTTCTTGATCAACACCCGGCAGGAAGCCCGGCACGTCTACAAAGGTTATTATTGGGATGTTGAAACAGTCGCAGAAACGCACGAACCGCCCTGCCTTCATTGAACTGTTGATGTCTAACGCTCCTGCATAGTGCATGGGCTGGTTAGCGACTATGCCCACTGTCTTGCCATTGAGGCGTGCGAATCCAATAACGATGTTCTGCGCCCAGAGGGGTTGGATTTCGAAGAATTCGCCATTGTCAACCACCCGCAGCATGATTTCTTTCACATCGTAGGGTTTGTCTGAGTCGTCTGGAAGGATCTTGGCGATTGTTTCGTCCGTGCGGTTTGTGTCGTCTGTAGGCTCAACAGCAGGCGGGTCTTCGAGATAGTTGCTCGGCAAATAGCTTAGAAGTTTCTTGACGATTTCTATGCAGTGCTGCTCGTCCTTGGCTATGAAGTGCGCCACTCCGCTTGTTTGAGAGTGTATCATAGCCCCGCCAAGCTCTTCAAAGGTTACTTCTTGGCCAAGCACGGTTTTGACAACGTCTGGACCCGTGATGAACATGTGGCTTGTCTTATCAACCATGACGATGAAGTCAGTCAACGCTGGAGAATAGACCGCCCCACCCGCACACGGACCCATAATTGCAGAAATCTGCGGAACAACACCCGAGCTTATCACGTTGCGAAAGAAAATGTCACCATAACCAGCAAGACTCGCCACACCCTCCTGAATGCGCGCTCCGCCACTGTCATTCAAGCCTATGACAGGTGCACCTGTCTTCAAAGCCAAATCCATAAGTTTACACACTTTCTTTGCAAACACTTCGCCCAACGAGCCGCCGAACACAGTGAAGTCTTGGGAAAAAACGTAAACGAGTCTGCCGTCTATTGTGCCGTAGCCAGTTACTACGCCGTCTCCAGGAATTCTCTTCTCACCCATACCGAATTCCGTGCACTGGTGGACTACGAACTGGTCAAGCTCGTTGAAGCTGCCTTGGTCGAGAAGCAGTTCGACGCGTTCTCTGGCCGTGAGCTTGCCCTTTGCATGCTGTTCTTCGATCCGCTTCTTTCCGCCGCCAAGCTTGGCCTCTTCTCTCATTTCTCTGAAACGCCTAGTCTTTTCGTCAACTGAAGGTTCCTTCACACCTGTCATGGCTGTTCCCTCAAATTGATGACTATATTGCTTCACGAATATTTAGAGCCTATGGAGAACGCCCGTTGATTCTAATGTAGCAAAGATGCAAGTCTTCTCATGAATTGGAATCATTCATGCTTAACCGGCGATTCACGCAAATCATATAAACAGAAACAGACGATATGCTGAATGGGTTGACATGAGAGAACTCGGGTCTCTAGATCTTAAGCTTTTGTGGGAACTGGTCAAAGACAGCCGCAGAAGCGACAGACAGCTAGCCAAGATTCTTGGCACATCCCAGCCAACCGTGACGAGAAGGAGAGGCTTTCTTGAAAGGGAACTGCTTGACGGTTACACTGCCATTCCGAAGTGGGAGAAGCTCGGATATGAGATATTTGCGATGACTTTTATCAAGATCAAAGCGGACATTGCTACCAAGCGAAGATATGACGAGGTTCGGAAGAGAGGCATGGAATGGCTAGCTAGCCAGAGCATAGTGGTCATGGCAGGGGGGTGCAGAGGGTTTGGCGTAGATTCCTTCATGATGTCGTTTCACAAGAGCTATTCAGACTACGACGAGTTCACGCGCAGCTACAAGCTTGAACTGGGAGATTTCATAGATGACGTCCAATCCGTTCTCGTGAATCTTGGCGGAAAAGAACTCGTAAAACCTTTCAACCTGAAATACTTGGCAGAAGCAAAATAACCTCTGAACGTTCACAGCCTCAGCGACACATCGCCAGCCAAAACGCGCCTGGTCGAGCCATCTTCAAGTCTAAGAACCAACGCACCATCGTCGTCAACATCCAGCGCCACGCCAAGCAGTTTCTCACTCCCACTTCTGACTTCCACCTTGCGACCTAAGAAGGCAGCGTGCTTCTTCCATTTTGCAAGCAAGAATGCCAACCCTCTCTCAGCGCATTGGTCATAGCTGCTTTCCAGCTTTTCAAGCACTGCCTTGAACAACTCTTCAAGCTGAACCTTCTGGCCAAGCTCTTTCTCAACCGAAGTCGCAGCTTTCTTCAGCGATTCTGGAAAAACTTTCTCGACCAGAAAGTTGGCGTTAACTCCAAGACCCAGCACGACAAAATTGACAGTTCTGCCTTTCGTGTTCATCTCAGCAAGTATGCCGCACACCTTTCTTCCGTTTATTAGCACGTCGTTCGGCCATTTAGTTTCCACTTTCAAGCCGAATTCTTCCTGCAACACCTCCGCAACGGCTAAGCCAGCCACAAAAACAAGCCCAACGGCTTCGGAGGGACTCATTCTGGGTCTGAGAACGACCGAAAACCACAACCCGCCTCTCGGCGAAATCCACTTTCTGTCAAGCCTTCCGCGTCCACCGGTCTGAGTTTCCCCAATCGCAACTGTTCCTTCCTCTGCGCCCCGCCTTGCCAGTTCCTTAGCCCAGTCGTTCGTCGAACCGACCTCTCGACGGAAAAAGATGCTTCTTCCAAACCGTTTGGTCTGTAGACCTTCCTGAAGCTTGTCCACGCTTATTTTCTGAAACAAAAACAATCAGCCACTACGGCCTTTCACAAAGCTCCAGCAAAACACCCTTCGTGCTTTTCGGGTGAACAAACGCAATCTTTGCTCCGCCGGCACCTGCCTGCGGCTTCTCATCAATCAATGTTACGCCTTTCCTCTTAAGGTCGTCAAGCACTGCCTCGATATTTTCGACTTTCATCGCGAAATGGTGAATACCTTCGCCCCGGGTTTCAAGAAACTTGGCAATGGTGCTGTCACTACCGAGGGGTTCCAGAAGCTCAACGTTAGTCTCGCCGCCGCTTGAAAGAAACGCTACCTTGACTTTTCGTTCAGTCAGAGTGTGAATGCCTCCGAGTTTGAAGCCCAAGATGTCACGGTAAAGCTTGACAGCGTCATCCAGACTCTTCACGGCGACACCCACGTGATCCACGCCGACAAACACCCAATCTCAACTCCTTTCACAGAATGCTTAAGGCATGTTGAACACTTTATAAAAAAGTTTCTGAATAAACAACGGCACTTGCTAAACCAAGAAAACCGCGACGAAACTGTTTTTATCTGGACTTTATCACGTTGACAAAGTTTCTGTAGATTTCTTCCCCATGTTCAGTATTGTTCACTTCTGGATGGAATTGAACTCCGTAAAGCGGTTTCTCAAAATGCTTCACAGCCTGAATCCTGCAGTTCTCAGACATGGCAAGCACAGTGAAATTAGGAACTGTTTTCACCTCGTCGTTGTGCGACTCCCAGACCAGAAATTCCTTCGGTAACCCTCTGAACAAATCATCGCCCTCAATCACCTTCAGCCTAGACAACCCGTACTCAGGAACCTCAGAGGGCCCGGCTTGGCCACCGAAATGAACCGCCAGCAACTGAAGCCCAACGCAGACTCCGAGAATAGGCCCGTGGAAATGATCCAAATAATCGGTACAACAGCCCAGCTTAGGAGATTCCCAAGCAATTCGAGGTGCTCCTCCGCTCAGCACTAAAGCATCAGCATCTATCTCGCCCACGGGCGTAGTATTGGGGATTATTTTGGTCTCGCAACCGATTTCCCTAAGAACCCTCCAGATTCTATGCGTCCACTGGCCGCCGTTGTCGACAACGTAAACCTTGACGGGTCTACTCATACTCAATCGTCCCCGGCGGCTTGTTAGTAATGTCAAATACTACTCTGCTGACCTCATCCTTCAAAGCATTCGTAATCCTCACGGAAATCCGCTCCAAAACGTCGTGAGGAATCTTCGAATACGCGGCACTCATTCCGTCCAAACTTTCAACAGCCCGAACCGCAACCACAGCCCCATAAACCCTCACGTCACCATGGACTCCAACTGTCTTGCAGGGCAACAAGACGGCAAAATACTGCCAAGGCCTACTCATCTCACTGTTCTTCACGGCCTTCTCAATCTCCTCCTCAACGATCGCACACGCCTCCCTCGCAATCTTTACACTTTCTGGATTAGCCTCGCCGAGGATTCTCACTGCCAGTCCTGGCCCTGGGAACGGCTGCCGTTCATAAATCTCAGGAGGCAAACCTAACTTGCAGCCGATAACTCTCACCTCATCCTTGTACAGGTCTCTTAAAGGCTCAACAATCTCGAACTCTATCTTCTCCGGCAAACCACCGACATTGTGATGAGACTTGATCCTGTCTCTCAGGCCGCCGCCGCTCTCAATCCAGTCAGGAGCGATTGTTCCCTGAACGAAGAACTTGACATTTTCTTTTGCTGCAACTTCTTCAAAGACTCTTATGAACAGCTCGCCAATGATTTTCCGTTTCTGCTCAGGGTCCACAGCCCCTTTGAGCTTCTCATAAAACCGTTCCTTGGCGTCAATGACAAGAACGCTTAACCCCAGCTTCGTGAGCATCTTCTCGTTGTTTTCTATCTCGTTTTTCCTCATGTAGCCAGTATCAACCAAAACACACCGCAAATTCTCGCCGATGGCTCTATGCACTAAAATGGCCGCTGTCGTGGAATCGACACCGCCAGAAATCCCGATAACCGCTTTCCCCTTTATCCTGCGGCTCAGCTCTTCAACCGCTTCTTCGATGAACTTCTCGGCGTCGAACATTGAACCATCAAATGCTACGATTAACAAGCGACTATAAAAATCTTGTAAACACGTGAAACGCAAGCAACTCATTCAGCTAAGAAGACCACTGCGGGAAGGAAATGTTATAAACAGAGGCAAAACATCATTAGCCCATGCCAGACAAAGTCCACTGCGCACACATTCTCGTGAAAACGGAACAGGAAGCCAAAACCATCTTGGAAAGACTCAACAAAAGCGAAAAATTCGCAAACATAGCCCAACAAGTCTCGCTATGCCCTTCTGGGAAGCGCGGCGGAGACCTCGGTACGTTCGGTAGAGGAAAAATGGTCAGAGAATTCGAAACCGCCTCCTTTGCCCTGCAGAAAGGACAAATCTCAGGCATTGTGAAAACGAAGTATGGGTATCACATAATAAAAAGGCTAGAATAGTTCGGAAAAGCGGAAAACACGAGCAAAAACAGGTTTGTCAACACGAGAAAGATTCAGGCTGAGAGCTAATTCTCAGATTACCTTTTCTTCCTTCCAACGTCAGGCTGAGGCTCAGGCTCCCCCGCGCCGAGAAGCACTCTGAGCGAATTGACCTCTTCTCGAAGCATGCTGACCTCACTTTCCAAGGCCTTAGCCTTCGAGTCAGCCATCTTCTTGAGTTCTTCAATCTCCACTAAGAGATTCTTGCGTTCAGTCTCCAGATTCCTCAGCTTTTCAATTATGCTTTTAAAATTGTTCATGACCTCTCCTTCTCCTTAAGCTCCCGATTCCATAGTAACTGGTGTAAAACATTTAAGATTTTTGTAACGCTATACGGAGAGGACGAAACGGTTTCTTTAGCCTTCAGTCTTTTCCAAGTCACGACCATTCTTCGAAACTATCTGCAACGCCTCATCCATAACCATCAGCTTGTCTGTGACTTTCTTGAGGTACCTCTGGAAGTTAAGCGCCTTCAGCACTGCTATTCCTCTTTCTGTGATGGCGTAGCCTTCCTTTCTGCCTAGCGCACGCTCCTCGACGAGACTGTTCTGCAGGAGGAAGTCGAGACGTTCTCTGAGAACTGTGCAGTCCAAGCCAACTTCGTATGCAATGTGGTCGACGGTAGAAGGCTTGCTCACTAGAACTTCAAGTACGTCCTCGTATGTTTCCAACTTTGACTTACGCATCTGTGTAGCCTCATTCCCGTAGTCTGCATCCATTGAGGATAAATCGATTGTGAATTCTGAATCTGTACTCGAACATACTAAACCCAGACCGATAGGTCTGGAAACACAGCTCACAACAGGCCTAAGAAAACAAGGTAGCAACGCTGTCAACCTTATGTATGACGGAAGAGAACACAAAAACCATTAACCCGTACGATTCGAGCGATCAGAAATGAATGCCATTAGCCGAGAGCACAACACACACTCTACGAATCGATACGAGAACCTGAAGAAGAAAAAATGCCTGTATCACCCCGCCATGGAATGCCCAACACCGGACCAGCCGTGCATTCTCACGGGAGAAAAGAAAAAAGCACATTAGCCTACATCACTCTTTAACATGTCTAGAAGAAAGCTTACCATGGAACAGCCCAATAAGCGAAAGCCCAGAAGAAAACTATATTCGGAAGCTGCAAGGCTGAGTGGTTTGATAGACTACCAAGAAGCGGCTGTGGTAAGTAGGACACTGATTGACAAAAAGACCGGGACTGTAACGCTTTTTGCGTTCGACGAAAAACAAGGATTAAGCGAGCACAAAGCACCTTTCGACGCAATGGTCCATGTCCTCGATGGAGAAGCGGAAATAGTCATCTCAAGCAAGAGTCACCGCCTGAAAGAAGGGGACATGATCATAATGCCTGCCAACGAGCCCCACGCAGTCAAAGCAGTGACCAGATTCAAAATGGTCTTGACTATGATAAGGTCGTAGGCCCGGACTAACGCCGAGAGACATTCCAACTACTGAAGAGTCTGGAAAAACTATAAAGCCCACATCACAGATTTAGGTAATCTTCCAATTGACGACAAAAAAGGTGGACTCTATTGGAGAAATACTCGCATGACATCATCATCGTCGGAGCCGGATTGGCGGGATTGAGAGCTGCAGTTGCAGCTGCTGAAGTAGACAGCAAGCTTGACATAGCGGTACTCTCGAAGCAGCACCCCCTACGCTCACACTCAGTGTGCGCACAAGGCGGAACTGCGGCTGTGATGCGCGAAAAAGACTCATATGACCTTCATGCTTATGACACGGTAAAAGGCGCCGACTTCTTGGCCGACCAAGACGTTGCTGAATTCTTCGTCAGGCAAGTGCCAAAAGAAATAGTCCTCACAGAACACTGGGGATGTCCATGGAGCCGAAACGCTGACGGAAGAATAGACCAACGACCGTTCGGCGGGCACACGTTTCCACGAGCGTGCTTCGCAGCCGACATGACTGGTTTCCTTGAAATGCACGCGATTTATGGAAAAGTCACGTCGTACAAGAACATAAGATTCTACGATGAATGGTTCGCCACGTCACTCATAGTTGAAGACAAGACAGCAGTGGGCTTGACAGCCATAGAAATGAAAACCGGTGAAATGCAGGCATTCCGCGCAAAATCCATCATAATGGCAACTGGAGGCCATGAGCGCATATACGAATTCACAACGTTCTCCCATTCAACCACAGGAGACGGAATGGCTATGGCCTACCGCGCAGGAGCGCCACTTGAAGACATGGAATTCGTCCAGTTCCACCCAACCGGCTTGGTTCCTCCAGGAGTGTTGATAACTGAAGGAGCCAGAGGCGAAGGAGGATATTTGCTCAACGCCAACGGCGAGCGCTTCATGAAAAAATATGCGCCGGAAAAGATGGAGCTCGCCCCACGCGACGTAATCTCAAGAGCAGAGCAGACAGAGATGCTAGAAGGAAGAGGACTGCAAGGACCATACGGATCCTACATAGCCTTAGACCTCAGACACCTCGGCGAGGAGAAAATAAACGAAAGGCTGCCACTCATTCGAGACGTTGCAATAAAGTTGGGCGGAGTAGACCCCGTCAAAGAGCCAATACCGATCAGACCAGCGGCCCACTACTCCATGGGAGGAATCAAAGCCAACGTCAAAACTGAAACGTCCATCGCAGGACTGTACGCCGCAGGCGAATGTTCATGCATAAGCGTGCACGGAGCAAACAGGCTCGGCTGCAACTCAACCGCAGACTGCCTGGTTTTTGGAACTGTCGCGGGCGAAGAAGCGACGAAACACGCATCGTCAAGTAGCCTGCATGAAGTCCCACAGCAGATGCTTGCAGCTGAGGAAAACAGAATACACGAAATCATCAGCCGCAACGGCAACGAACGGGTTCCAGCAATCAGAGATGAAATGAGGCAAATAATGGACGAGAAAGTGTGGATTTACAGAAACGGACTTCAGCTTGAAACCGCTTTGAAAGAGATTAGACAACTCAAGAGCAGATTCAGAAACGTGAAAATAGAAGACAAGGGCAAGCCGTTCAACACGGGATTGCTGGAGACGCTGCAACTTGATTTCATGCTTGACTTGGCCGAAGTGACTATAGCCTGCGCGCTTCCCAGAACCGAATCAAGGGGAGCACACTCGAGAACTGATTATCCCAAGCGAGACGACCAGAACTGGCTGAAACACACGCTGGCTTACTGCACACGTGACGGCCCGAGGCTAGAGTACATGCCTGTTACGATTACGAAGTGGCCGCCCGTGGCGAGAACCTACTAGGAGGATGAACATGATGGGCACCAAAGTGGAGAAGACTGTCGAGTTTAGGATAAGCAGATTTGACCCAGAACAGAACAAGCATTACGCGTCCACGTTCAAGGTTCCTATTCGCAAGGGAACAACAGTGCTTGACGCTTTGCTCTACATTAAAGACAATCTTGACGACTCGCTCACGTTCAGGCATTCTTGCAGAATGGGCATCTGCGGAAGCTGCGGAGTCAACGTCAACGGGCAACCCATGCTGGCTTGCTACACGCAAGTGCTCGACCTTGGCGTAGACTCCCTGTCTGTGGAACCGCTTTCAAACTTTCAGGTCATAAAAGACTTGGTCGTTGACATAGAACCTTTCTTTGATTCTTACAAGAGAATCAAAACCTTTCTGATAAAACCTGAACAAGAGCTCAAGAAAACAGATGAATTTACACAGTCGCCTGAAGACCTCAAGAAGTATTGGGACATGACGCTTTGCATAAAATGCTCAATCTGCAACTCTGCTTGCCCAGCCGCAATAGACACGAAGTTTCTAGGACCCTCAAGCCTAACCGCTACGTACAGGTTCATTTCAGACTCAAGAGACCAAGGTTTGGAGGAACGACTGAAGCCGATGGCTGACAATGTCTGGCTTTGTACTCAATGCAACTCATGCACCATGTTCTGTCCCAAGAAGCTGCCCTGCGCCAACGCCATACTTGACGATCACAGCCTGCTCGTGGAAGCCGGAAGCATCCCGAAAACCGTGAAAGACGTGCTGGAGAGCGTCTACAAATATCACAACCCGATGGGAACACACCAGAGCCGAAGAATGGAGTGGGCAAAGGACCTGGACGTCAAAACGTTTCCATCTGTTGCCAAGGCCGACGTGTTGCTATTTGTCTGCTGCTCAAATGCCTTTGACCCTAGGAACCAAGAAATCGCGAGGGGAATGGTTTCGATACTGAACAAGCTAGGCGTTGACTTTGCAACGTTGGGCGCAGAAGAATGGTGTTGCGGAGACCACATGCTCAGACTCGGCGAGAAAGGATTGTTCGAAGAACTGTCTGCACACAACTTGTCCATGTTTGAAAAGCTTAACGTGAAGAAAATTGTGACCATCTCGCCACACTGTTACAACACCTTCAAGAATGACAAGCCCTACAGCGATGCTAAGCTAAACGTTCAACACTACACGCAGTTCATTGCTGAAGCTATCGAACAAGGCAAGCTTAAGCTACCCAACGCCGTCAAGAGGAAGATTGCCTATCACGACCCGTGTTTCCTAGGCAAACGCAACGACGTCTACGACGCTCCCAGAAACGTTTTGCGGTCAGTGAGCGGCGTGGAGCTTGTTGAAATGAAAAGAACGAGGCAAAGCAGCTTTTGCTGTGGTGGAGGAGCAGGAAGAGTCTGGACGGAAGAGGCAGACCCTGAGAAGAGACCCAGCGTAAGCCGCGTCAAGGAGGCGCTGGAACTTGGCGTAGAAAACATTGCTGTAGCGTGCCCGTTCTGCACAACTACGTTGGAAGACGCTGTGAAAGTGTTAGATGTCGAAAGCAAGATATCCGTAAAAGACATCTTGGAAATCATAAAAGAAGCAGCCTAACATTTCTTCTCTTTTTCTGATCGAGCAGTCATCGCTAGACTGAGTGCGTGCAAATCGTCCGACTTAGAGGGATAAATTAATATTAGCCATCAAAGGCTAAGAATTCAACGAGTATGGAGGATGGCATGTTGTTTGGCTATGCTGGTCGCGTGCTTTACGTGGATTTGACAACTGGGAAAACCTATGTTGAGCCTTTGAATGAGGATTATGCGAAGAAATACATCGGCGGCATCGGTTTAGGCATAAGAATGTGGCTGGACAATTCCAAGCCGGGAGTTGACCCTTTCAGCCCGGAAAACCCGCTGATAATCGCAAATGGCCCCATATCAGGTACCATGTGGCCGACAGGCGGAAATGGACATGCTTTTGTTTCAAAATCGCCGCAAAGCTACGGGGTCGGCGAATCCAAGGCACACGGTTCTTTTGGCACAGAACTCAAAAGAGCAGGATACGATGCTGTTGTTTTGAAGGGGAAGTCGGAAAGGCCTGCTTACCTTTGGATTGACGATGATTCAGTTCAAATCCTAGACGCTTCACATTTAATGGGCAAGTCACCAAGCGAAACAGAGGACGCGATAAGGGAAGAGTTGGGCGACTATTACATCCGCGTCGCCGCCATTGGCGTTGCTGGGGAAAAACTGGCTCGAATGGCTTGCATCATCAACGACAAGACCAGAGCATGCGGAAGAACAGGCTTAGGCGCGGTTATGGGTTCAAAGAACCTCAAGGCAGTTGCCGTGCGCGGAACCAACGACGTAACGGTTGCCAAGTTAGACGAGTTCATGGAGTACATTAAGGAATTTCACGAGAGAATGAAGGGCCCTGCAACGCAGAAATACCGAACCTTGGGCACGGTTGAGAACGTTCTTGTCCACAACTCGCTGTCTTGCATGCCGACAAGAAACTACAACAACTCACGGTTCGAAGGCGCCGAAAAAGTCAGCGGCGAAGCATTGAACGACAAGTTCGTCGCGAAAATCATCGGCTGCAGTTCTTGTGCGATGCGCTGTGAACACATGTGCGTGGTTGCAGAAGGGCCGTACAAGAACACGATGACGCGAATGGAGTATGAGACCTTGTGGGCGCTGGGACCCTACTGCGGCGTGGACAGGTTGGACGCCATCATAAAGGGGATGGAGCTTTCAAACTACTACGGGATTGACGCGATCAGCGCAGGCGTAACCATCGGGTTTGCAATGGACTGTTACGAGAGAGGCATCTTGACGCAGGAGGAGCTTGACGGTATAGATGCGAAGTTCGGCAACTCCGAGGCCATGGTTCAGCTTGTTGAGAAAATCGGCAAGCGCGAAGGTGTAGGTGACTTGCTGGCTGACGGAGCCAAGTATGCCGCTGACAAGATCGGTAAGGATTCGTACAAGCTGGCTGCAACGATAAAAGGCGTTGAGACCACAGGCTACGATCTCAGGTGCCTGAAGACGGCGGCTTTGGGTTTTGCAGTTTCCTTCCGAGGCGCAGACCACAATAGGCATGGCGCTTACGCTTTCGACGTGAAGGGAAAAGTCAACCGCCTAGTAGCTGAGAAAGGCAGAGGAAAACTCGTTAAAGACATGGAAGACACGTACAATCTCATTGACTCGTTCATAGTCTGCAAGTTTTCAAGAGGCACATACTACAAGGAGCTCCCAGACATGGCTAAGCTCTACACGCTAGTGACGGGGTTTGAGATGACCCCAGAACAGCTGAAGCAAGCTGGCGAGAGGATTCAGAACGCTGCCAGACTTTTCAACATAAGGGAAGGCTTGACCAGAAAAGACGACACACTGCCATGGAAGGTTATGCATGACCCCATTCCAGACGAAGGCCCGTCGAAAGGAGCATTCGTCAGCCAAGCAGAGCTGGACTTACTTCTGGACGATTACTACGAGGCTCGAGGGTGGACGAAAGAAGGCATACCGCCTGTTGAGAAGCTCAAGGAGCTGGGCATGGAAGATCTGATCAGCATAGTGGAGAACAAGGAGTGATAAGAGATGGTTAAGGTTCACGAGAGAAAGTTTGTGTCAGCTGACCCGGACAAGTGTGTCGGTTGCCAAGTCTGTGAATACGTTTGTTCAGTGACCAAGAACAAAGCGTTCAACCCATTGAAGTCAAGCATACGCGTGGTGAGGATTAACCAGTTGATCAACTTGTCTGTCACGTGTCGACTTTGCGAGAACCCCCCGTGCGTTAGGGCTTGTCCGCGTGATGCGTTGACACAGTCTGAGGAGACAGGGGTCATAATGGTTGACAAGGACAAGTGCAACGGCTGTGGATGGTGCATTGAAGCCTGCGATTACGGCGCGATCATGCTGCACCCAGAAAAGAAAATAGTTTTCGTCTGCGACTTGTGCAAAGAGAAAGGCGAACCGCAATGCGTTAAATGGTGTCCAGAAGAGGCATTAGACTTTGTTACGAGCGACGTTCTAGCACAGAAGGCTAGAATTACAGCAGTGAAGAAACTGTTTCAAGAAG
>PEWI01000260.1 GCA_002779555.1 Candidatus Bathyarchaeota archaeon CG07_land_8_20_14_0_80_47_9
TACCCAACTTCGAGACTATCATTTCCGAGATGAAAGAGAGGCTCAGTTTTCTACAATGATAAAGTTTTGATTACCGATAAGTGGCTGGTGAAAGTCATTGAATGACTCAAGAGGAGAACTATGCAGATGGCGGAAGAAGCGCGCTGCCTTGTCCCTAAAGTGGTTAAAAATGGTGTTTATTCCTCTTCTAGAGGTTCGGGCATGGGAAAATCCTGCTTCCTGTAGGATTTGCCGGAGCTCCCGTGATTCGTTGTCCGTCAACACGGCAAGGATTTGCATGTCAAGCAAGCCCATACTAGACACGAATAGGCAAAAGAAGAATAAAAACCATTTAAAACCAATTTCGGAACAGTCAGCGCGCGAACAAAGAACACGTGTTTACCACTTTTTGCTGGGTTTTACAAGTGCCTTAAAAAAGAGGAAGGCATTGACATAGCGGATGAAGAAGTATCTTATAAGGCCTAACATTGCTTGTTTGACCATGAAGATTTTTCTCGCCTCAAGATACGTCACTATGGATAGTATTAGCGCATCGACACCTAGCATTAAACAGACTAGTGGCCACTGAAGCGTCACCAACAAATAAATCATTATACCCAGATACACCAAAAAACCTAAAGATTCTCCGATGACCCAGAGAATAGTGAACTTCAATCCTTTGCGAGCTTCTCTGAAATGTTTCCGAACCGATGGTCTCCAACTAAACCAGCGTTTGAGCTGCTTGGCATACGATTTTAAAGTTTCTGGGTCTTCCGTGAAGCAGATTGCGTCGGGATTGTAGTTGACGAGATAATCTTTCTGCGCTTTCCATGTAAGTTCAAGGTCCTCAACGACAGAGTCGCTTGGAAATCCACCATTTTCCAGAAGCCACCATGTTCGCCATATTGTGGCACAGCCTGCAAGCACCCACAATCCCTTACATCTTGTCTGGAGAGGTTTGTACATCCTCTGTCCGCAAAGATATTCTACTAATCTGCTTTTCTGTAATGAATGAAAAGTGCGACTTGGAAGAACCCTGCCACATACTCCCACAACATCTTTCGATAAAAACCACGCATTACGTTAGATCGAGATCAATGGATCGATCGATATTCATCACATAATGCGACATTGTTCCTCCAACGTATACTGGTGCACTGGAATAGTGAAGGTAAAAAGTCACAGGCAAATCATTCGAAGGTGCTAAAGCTGAAACTTTAGCCACGCTTCCTATGCCTATAAGAAAGCTCAAAAGGAACAAGGAAATAGTGAATACAGGTATGCTTCTCACACTTTTTCAACCCAAACTACCAATCTTAGCGTGCGTGCTGACCGCTTGAAACATGATTATGATGGCGCTCGTCAATGTTGTCGTGGAAATTTCTGGACTCAGGGCTCTTTTGTTTTTTCTCAAGTGCCAAAGTAAACTTTTTATGGTCATTTCCGTTTTCTCCTCAATTAGAATTTGACGAACATGGGCAATAGTTCTGCTGCTACGATTGAGATTATAACTAGAATTGCCGCATGCTTGAACCCTGCTGCTATGGACTCCTCGCTGATTTTTCCGGCCACGATGCCTACCATATAGCTGTAGAAAATGGCTGACGTCATGAAAATCTGTCTAATCCAGTCCATGTTTGGTGGAGGCGCAGCGCCAGCAACCCCTATGGTACCTGTCGTGAAACCTAGCATCATGGATGTGGTCACGACGAGGAGCAGTGCCGCAAAGTAGGGCATCATTATGTAGGGTCGGGTGGAGGATTTCTTTTCTTTTTCAACTTCTTGGGTCAAGTTGTTGAATCTGGCAAGCGACTCTATCATTTCAATCGTGCCCCCGCCAACATCCACCGTTTCAACGAGCAAGAACATTACGATTTGCGTCATCCAACTTCTCGTTCTATCTATGAAATCCATCATCACCTTTTTCAGCGGGATTCCCCAGGAGATTTCTGAGCTGATTTTGCGCAGTTCCTTGCTGAACACACCGTATTCGCGGTGTGAGAGGCTTTCAATACATTTTTCGGGTGAGAGTCCTGTTTTCCTGACTTCCGTGAGGTCTCTTAGAAAACTGTTCACGCCCTGTTCCGTGCTTGTCTTCTTGCTTGAGAGTTTGCCATGCACAACGGCTGCTGGTGCAGCTGAGATGAACAATCCCAGCGCAAGCGCCACGGGCATTTGGCTTAGTACGCCAAAACTGCCGCTGAGAAAGAGGAAGAGGAACAAGGCCGTTCCTGCTGCTGTGCAGACGGCAAACACCTTGTACGGCCGCATTTCGGTAACCGGTGTTTTGGGCTGCATGCTGTGTGCCATGTAAACGAACATCATTGACAGCATTGGACTGAAGACGAACGTGTAGAGAAGAATGGTTGAAACATCGCCGCCAGATCCGCCGCCTACGCCGATGTTTTGCACGCTGAACATTATGTAGAAGCAGAGGGACATCATCACGTTGACTATTATGAAGGTTTCCAGAAGCATTCCGAGTCTTTCAGCTGCGGCTTTAACACGCAGTGCTCTGGCCTTGAAGATGTCTTCGGCTTTTCTTTCTAGGAAGTGTCCGATGTCTCCGCCGATGATGACGGTCGATGCGTATCCTGAGAGAAAGTCTTTGAAGATGTCTAACGGGTTCTTCTTTGCTGCATTTTGGATCGCCGTTAACGGGTCTATTCCAAAGATCTCCACGTCCTTTATGATTTCTCTTGCTTCTACCTTCATTGCGGGCATCAGTTCGACTTGTGCGAGTCGTTTAAAACTCGTGTATGGTGCTATGCCTCCAGAAGCCATAACGCTGATGTAAGCGGTTGCAAAGGGCATCTCCCTTTCCAAGTTGCTTGCCCTTTCGCCGGCTCTAGATATGGGTATTAGCATAAACCCTATCATTACATAGATTGGAAGGGGAACCAAGAAGATTATCGGGATGAAGCCATAAAAATATAGAATGGTCAAGGATATTATAGGCACTGGAACCGTTAATGCTGCAATGAAAAACATTAATGAAACATATGTTTCCGGATAAATCTTGATTTTCGCTCTTTCCAAATAATTCTTAAACTCGACAACGCGTTTCAAAAAAGAAGGAGCCATCCTTCCAAAGATGCGGAAGGACCACGCCTCAAGAGTTTCTAGAAACTGCAACAGCTGTCACCTCTTCTCCTGCGAGAACCTTCTCATAAACCTGCTTAGGTCGAGCATAGTACTCCGCGATTATCGCAGCGACGTCCTTGTAGCTTCTTATGTTGCGTTCTCGCATCCAGTGCAACACGTCCTTGCGCCTACCTATCTCTTCTATCAATTCCTTCTTGCTCTGGCCTATCCTTTCAGAAATTGAAGACAGCGTCACGCTCTTGTCGAACGCTGGCAAATGCTCGTCCTTGGTGGGATGCCACTTGAACGTGTTTCTGTAGTCTTCATAGTCAGCGATTTCATTCACGTCCATGACTCGTCTGTAGGCCTTCTTCTCGTTGCCTTTTGTGAGGTGGACTCTTTGAATTGACAATATGATGTTCATCAACGGAACATAAGCAGGCGCGATCTCCATTGGTTTCGATGTCAGACGCTTGATCGCAGAGTCTAGGTTCTCGGCGTGCATGGTGCACATGCCACCGTGGCCTGTGGCCAGCGCTTGGAAAAGCACGTAGGCTTCTTGGCCTCTTACCTCTCCTACGATCAATACGTCGGGACGATGCCTCATGGACGTTTTAACAAGGTCGAACAGTGCCACTTCGCCGACGTTGCTTCCGCCTAGGCCGTAGCTCTGTCTGGCGATGAGTGAAACCCAGTTTTCATGAGGCAAGTTGAGCTCCGCCGTTTCTTCTATAGTGATTATCTTGCTTCCGGGCTTGATCAAGCAGGCTAAGGCGTTTAGGGCTGTTGTTTTTCCAGCAGCTGTTCCGCCTAAAACCATTATTGACGCTCTATTCTCAAGACACAGCCAAAAATAGGCTGCCATTTCCTCGGAAAAAGTGCCTATGTTTATCAAGTCTATTATTGAGTATGGATCATCCCTGAATTTCCTGATGGTGAAGGCGGTTCCGAAGGGCGTGATCTCGCGCCTGTAACAGACTGAAAGTCTGTGCTTGCCAGGTAATGAAGCGTCCACTATCGGAAAGGCTGAGCTTACGTGCTTTCCAGCCATGTGTACAAGTTTAACAACAATGTTGTCAAGTTCTTCGTCGCTTTGAAATTCGATGTTTGTTTCGATGCTTTCGTAAATTCTGTGCCAAACGTAAACTGACCTTTGTACTCCGTCGCAGGAAATGTCCTCGATATTCGGATCCCGCATTAATGGGTCGATCTGTCCGAAACCTACAAGGTCTCTTTCAGCGTGGTAAAGTATCTTGTACCATGAAACGTCAGGTAGCCAGCCGAGGCTTATGCGGTATTTATCGACAATTTTCTTGGCTTCTTCTGCGAAAAATCTTCTCGGGTCAGCAATCTCCTCTTTCGGCGACTCTATTTCAGCGAGCAATATGTCCAAAATTCTACGGTAAACGCTTCTCTCAAGCGGGTCAAGCTGTAGCTCATCCAGAACGTACTTGTATTCGCCCGTCTTCGGGCTTTGCGCTATGGCAACATGTGCAAAAGGCT
>PEWI01000108.1:0-2809 GCA_002779555.1 Candidatus Bathyarchaeota archaeon CG07_land_8_20_14_0_80_47_9
TTGTGAAAATCAATGCTCTATCAGTCGTGGCGCCGAAAACCTGAGAATACTCCAGCCCTGAAAGTGTTTCAACGGCTTTCTTGCTGTCGACAACTGTGTAGCCTAAGACTTCCTTGACAAACTTGTCAGGGCACGCCACGATTTCTCCTTTAATCGCTTTGCACAGATATTCAACGCGCACGGGAATAGGAAACTCGCGGAGGTCTATGACAGCCGTGCTCGGCGAACTTGTCAGTCTGGCGAATTCGCGGATGAAACGGCTTCCACGGTCCTCATCAATCTTCAAAAGGGCCCACACAAACCTTCTCACAAACCTTGTGCCGGGGCTTTTGCGTCTCTCGCTTTCATAGTCACTGATGATGGATGATGAGACAACCATTTTCTCTGAAAGGTTCATCTGTGAAACTGCAAAGAGTTCACGCCACTTACGCATGGTTGCGCCGGGCTTGCTTGACAATACGATCTCGCCAGCAATTCTTCTCGCCAGAACTTCTCGGACACTCGGAGACACAGACAACCAGATGCGACCTTTCCATTCCGCTAAGCTTCCCTAAAGAACAACATGCACTATAAAAACTTATACATCCATGACAGAAGCATCGCTAGACAAGGAAAATCAGGAAAATCCCAATCACGATGATCGTCGAGCCTGCAGCGTTCTTGGCTGTGACTTTCTCATGCAGCAAAACAATGCTGGTTAATGTCGAAAACAGAGGTGTTGTCGAAGAGATCGGGACAGCGCGAGACTCTAAGGTTTCCACAAAACTGTATGACAGGAAAAACCATCCTAACCCAAGGGCAACGATTCCCCCTGTTATCAATGTAGCTATGGTTTTCCTGTTCATCTTCAAGAAACCTAAGCCTCTGTCCATGATGGGCGAAACCGCGAAAAACGTTACTGCAACGGCCATCACTCGGACCACGTTGATGGCTAAGGCGTGATCGAGGTCAGGCGTCTCCTTTACAGCCATGTTAATCATGGCTATGCTGACTGACCACACTACGGCAGTCGCCAACGCAAGAGTCAAACCCTTGTAGAGAGTTCTCGTCTGCAACTTGGACTCGCCTGTCTGGTCGACTTGGCTCAACAGCCATATTCCAAGAACTATGATGACCGCTCCTAAAACGACAGGGAAGGTGACGGCTTCTCCAGCTAGAAGGACTGCCCACAAAAGATTGAATAAAGGATAGGTGCACGTGATTGGAACAGCCCTTGCAACACCAACATCTCTCAGGCTCATCATGTACAGGGTGTCGCCAACTCCCAAACCGATTACACCGCTGACAATTGCTAGGACAATAACATTCTGCGGCAGAGACATAATTACTTCAGTCTTGCCAAGGACTACTAGGAGCGCAAGCAGAACAACAGCCGTGCACGTGAGACGAATAATGTTCGCCGAAACTGGTTTTGCCTGCATTAATGCTTTCTTGTAAAGTACAGCAGACACCGTCCAGCTGACGGCAGCACCTAAGGCCGCGAGCTCACCGATCATCTTTTCCACGCAGTTTTTTGGCAAGGTTTGAGAAACAAATGTTGTCTGAAACTGTTAAATATCTAACGCCTGCCTACGCATGCCTAGGAAGTGCAGAAAACATGGAAATAGACGTGAAATGGAATTCTGAAGTTTCAACGAAATTTCAGAAGCTTGCCATTTGCATCGGAACAATGAGAGGGGTTCGAGTAGAAAAAGAGAATGAACAGATTCAACAACTCAAAAGAGACGTTTACGAGCAGGTGAAAGCGAAATATGATGTTGAAACCTTGAAAGATGATCCGACGGTGAGAGCGTACAGAGACTTCTACTGGAAGCTTGACATCGACCCCACGAAAACGAGGCCTTCAGGTGAAGCATTGCTGCGAAGGGTTTTGAACGGAAACGAACTTCCAAGAATATCCGCTGTCGTTGACGCGTACAATCTGGCTTCGATGAAAACCATAATTCCAATAAGCGGGTTTGACGGAGACCGTTTGAGTCCGCCATTTCATGTCCGTTTTGCAAGAAGTGGTGAGATGTTCGCTGGAATCGGCATGACTGAGTCCATATCTTTGGCTGATAAGATGCTCGTTTTGACTGATGAGAAACAGGTTCTGTGTATTTACCCTTACCGTGACTGTGATAATACGAAGATAGGGTTGCAGACGCGAAACGTGACTGTGGTTGGATATGGTGCGCCAGGAACGGCGGAGGAACAGCTGAAAGAGGCAGTTGACACGACTCTCGCGTACATCAAGCAGGTTTCAGGAGGAGAAGTTGAGACGGTAAAGGTTTTTAGCTCTGCATCCTAATAGAAAGGGGTGTTTGACTATGTCCTTCTATGCTAGAATGGAAAAGACGGCGAGAGAGAAAGAGTCAAACATTGTTTTGGCCCTTGACTTTCCCTTTGAAAAGCCCGAAAATCGCAACGTTCTCTTTGCCAGGGCAGAACGTGTTCTGGAAGATGTGCATCCATATATCTGCGCTGTCAAATTCAATCATCATCTGGTTCTCCCGCTGGGCACGTTTGACGGAGTTCAAAAGCTTGTCACAAAGGCTCACGACAAGGGATTGATGGCTATAATGGATTGCAAGGTAAATGACATTGGCGCCACAAACCAAGCCATCGCAGAATACTACTACGCCGCAGGTTTCGATGCATTGATCGCTAACCCCTTCATTGGGTGGGAAGAAGGTCTGAAGCCGATCTTTGAAGTTGCGCACAAACTGCAGCGCGGCGTGATTCTGCTCGTCTACATGAGTCACAAGGGCGCGACTGAAGGCTACGGACAGACCGTAATTGACGCTGAAACCGGCAGTAAGATGCTCCA
>PEWI01000108.1:2821-4578 GCA_002779555.1 Candidatus Bathyarchaeota archaeon CG07_land_8_20_14_0_80_47_9
CGCAAAAAAAGCCCTAAAATACAGCGCAGACGGGGCAGTTGTAGGCGCAACATACCCAGAAAAGATAGTGGAAGTACATGAAATACTGCACGAGAAAGTGCCGATATTCTCACCTGGAATAGGTGCTCAAGGCGGAGAAATAGCAGCCGCTCTGAAAGCCGGGTCTCGGTACCTCATCGTTGGCCGCGCAATATCACAAGCTGAAAACCCCGCAGAAGCAGCGAAAGAAATTCGTGACATTGCTTGGTCCGCGAAATAGTCCTTTAGCGAAGTTGTCGAAATGCACGGGTTCTATTTGACTTCTTTCTGCAGCAAAATGGAATATCCTTTGACCCAATTCCTATGATAGTAACTTGTAAACACACTCTCTTCAAAGCTGAGCACGCGGAACACTCTGAGAAGACGGCATAATTCGCCGCGACTAAAATGGTGCGCCGAATGCAGAACTCTGCCAGATTCATCCTTGACTGTGAATGTGCCTGTTTCGCCCGTGATTTTACGATCCTCTCTGTATCTTCTCGCATAGACAGGGTTCGTCCACGTACGGCCAAACTCCTCTATGAAGACGTAACCTAAGGGCTTCAGAACCCTGTAGACTTCGTCAATTATCTTGGGTCTCTCGGATTTTGGGACGAGTGTAAGGAGACCTAGCATCGCGACTGCGTCAAAGGAGGAGTCTAGGAAGCACAAGTTACGAGCATCATTAACTAGGAAGGGCACTTCTCCATTGATGCCCAGTGCCTTTTCCTCTTCCAAAGCCAGTCTTATCTGTTCCGCGTCAACATCAACGCCAATAACACTGTAACCGTTCTCATGCAAGAAGAAGCAAGCTCTACCGTAACCACAACCAACATCTAGAAAGCTCTTTGCTGACTTGTTCCTGAGAAAATTGGCAAGACTTGCAGGCAAGGGAATCGTGTACTGCTTCCTATTCCGCAAGACTTCATCTTCCGCGTCTTTCCCAGAGCTCTTTCTTCAGCAAATCTCTAACCGACGACCTAATCGCAGAGCTTCGGCTCGGGTACATGTTCGCTCTCACAAGCTCGTCTAACCCTTCCAAGTAAGCTTCAGGCAGCAACACTGTTACAAGCTTCACAGTTTTCCCCCAGACATGTTAAGCATATAACATGCGCCAGATATAAAATTTGACTCAGACTCTAACACTCAAACCTGTTCTTTTGCAGACCGAAGCTCTTTCATCGTGTTCTGAAACGTCTTGTACACGTCATCTACGTGAAGCGTCCTGTGTCTTATCCCTTCCTGAACCATGCCTGCTGCAACCAACGCCGAGCCAACTATGTCACTTATGGTAGGATCAGGGAAGGCGATTAATGCCAGACCGACTTTTATGAGCACTGACCTCTTTCCTTTTCGCCACAGCTGCTTCGTTTCCTTGGCATGACGACTTGTTGCCTTTAAGGCTTCTGTCAAGTCAGCATAGCTTTCGCTTAGCTCATTCAAGACATCAGCCATGGCCTTCGCGTCGTCACTCTTCATTCAGTCAGCACTCAACTTCTCCAGTTATAGACGCATCGGGCAAAAAAGTTTTGGCTCGAAATCGTGGTGTAGACGCCCCTGTTTTAGGGAAGGGCGCAGACTTTTTGGAATGTAGGTGGAAATATCCTGTCTCAATCTGAGGTGTTTTTGTCGTCAATGGTAAAAACATTGTAAGATGGAAAGCTGAAATCTCCAAACACACTATATCTTGAAAGCCAAACGCTTTATAACCAAGTGGCGGGCAGGCGCGTATCAGCAAA
>PEWI01000074.1:0-1089 GCA_002779555.1 Candidatus Bathyarchaeota archaeon CG07_land_8_20_14_0_80_47_9
TCTTGTACTGCGCTTCATAGGTGTAGTTTCCAGACTCAAGTCTGAAAGGCGCTATACCATCTGAACTGCTTGTCTGGTTGTAAATGGGGTTTCCGTTCTCGAAAGCTGTAACGTTGACGTCCTGCACTGGCTCGGTTGCAAGGTTCCTCGCGGTTACGTTGACATCGTATCCTGGAACTGTGAAGTTTTGGATGTCAAGCGGATTTTTCAACGTCGAACCTCTAGTAGTAATGTTGACAGTGTACGTTCCCATTGAGGCGTTTAAAGGAACAACCCAGCTCGTGTACTGAATTATGCCCGTGGAGTTGTCGGCTGTCAGGTTTGCATAGTGAATAACGTCTTTTCCCGTTATTGTGAGAGTGACGTTTTCACCGGGCTGATAGAGCGCTTTGATGTCGACGGTTTGATTTCTGTGGTATTCGGTTGAGTTTGTCAGCCCTACGGTGAATGAACCTGTTCCAAGCGTGGAGTTAAGCAGCACTTCATATTCGCCGACGAGGCTCGTGTTGGCTGGCGGAAAGTTTCCAGAGTAGTTTGCGATGATTGTTCCGTTGCCGGTAAGCGACGTGGTAAGGTTAAGCATTGCTGTGTAAGAAGCGTTGTTCACCGTGTTGTAAGGTATCTCAACCGTTACATTTGCAACGTATGTCGTGTTTGACTCGCCGCCAGTTATGGTCACATTGATCGGAACTGAGTCGCCTTCTTGCCGCTGCCCAGGAGGGTCGATTTTCGGCACGTCAAGGTAGTATGCAGTTGTGACCGTGAAAGTTCTGGTGTCTTTCTCTGCTGTGGTCGCGTTCGTGTCGATTACCGTCACGTTGTGGGCACCGGCCACTGCATCTGGAACAACAAACGACGCGTAAACACTGTTTCCTGTTGCAGTCCCGCTTGTGATGTTAAATTCATCAAACATCACCTGAAACGTCCCATTCACGGTGCTTATGTTAGCTGTCAATTGCACGGTGTCATTGACATGTCCTGAGGAAGGATCCAGGGAGATTATGTTCGTCTGAGCCTCTGCTTTAGGCAAGAATGGGAAAGTCAACATGATGGAAGACAGTATCAAAAACATGAACGCCAATGGTCTGA
>PEWI01000074.1:1244-4598 GCA_002779555.1 Candidatus Bathyarchaeota archaeon CG07_land_8_20_14_0_80_47_9
TGAAGTTCAGAACCATTCCTCTCTCCCTGACGTATGATTCTCTCCATGAGCCTCAGACCGGAAATCTTCGTTCGAAAGGCAGGGATAATTGCTTATCCCACAAGCCCCAGTTGCCAATCCGCCTGCTTTCTCCTCTGCCTCTAAAACGAGTGTACGCAAGCCAGAAACTGCCGAATGAATCGCAGCGACTAAACCTGTCGATCCAGCACCAACAACAATAGTATCATACACGTCGTTCACACTCCTCTATCATTAAACCACATATGATCCTCAAAGAATTGACTGGACGAAAGTATGCAAGATTCTAACGATTCACAGCAATAGTCGAGGGACTTAGGCCTAGCGCGCTTGGGTGTTTAGAAATTAGGTTAATCATCAACGAAAAGGTCAGGAAAGGGGCCGAAGTCTGCAAGATGAAAGAAACATCCATTGATGGGCAAACAGAAAGAAGCGAAAAATGGAGAACAAGCATTTAACAAACAATTTCTAAACAGGCTAGCGCGCCTTATGCGGCGATAAGGTAGTATCGTTTTTCACGCTTCTCGTCTGTGATTTCTTTCACTTTGGTCTCAAGTCGGCGCCGCATTCTGGACAGAACTTTGAACTTACTGGTATGCGTGCTCTACATTTAGGGCAGATAAGCACAACTGGTCTCTGCACTGGTCTCTGAATCGGAACGAAAGCCACAACAATTCCGTAAATCATCTTCGACCAAGATTAACATCAGCAATGTTCTCTGACAAAAGGCTTGTGTATCCACTTTCTACCAGGCGCCTTGCAGTGCAGTTTACAAAGATTTTGATAGCTCTTTGACTTTGTATTTGATTTGCTTGTAAACCTTCTCTTGTTATTCTATGGAGAGGTAAAACTACTTATACCCAAAAAGCATGGTCAGTATTTGGTGGTAGCATGTCTGCAATAAGAATAGGGAAAATTCAATATGGAACCGTGATAGACCATATAACTGCCGGAAAGGGAACAAAGGTAATCGAGGCTTTAGATTTAGCCAGAAGTGACAAGATAGTTTCCATGTTGATGAACGTTCAGAGCAAGAAATTAGGTAAAAAAGATATTGTAAAAATAGACGGGGTTCATTTAGATCCCAAAGAAATCGCACCGAAAATCTCACAATTTGCACCTAAAGCAACAGTCAACCTAATAAAAAACTCTAAGGTCTTAAACAAAGTGAGATTAGAATCTTTATAAAATGAGCAAACTGGTAATCCCTTTTTCTCTTCTTTTCATAACCAAGTTCATAGATACTACAACGATCATTTTTCTGATGTTTATACAATTTATCGATACTTATGATGATAAGTCCTTTCATTGCCCCGGCTAATGTTTCTTCTTCAGTTTCGGCTTCGGCTGCTCAGTAAGAGCTCTATGAGGCTTGTTTTGGATTCTTGAATAGAACTCGTGGGGCTCGTTTCAGGAAGCTCAGGAGAGCCCATGTTAAGCTCCAGAATGCTCGTAGTAAGGGCTCCCGGCTGAACTATGTTTTTGGAGCGTCCCATGATGACTTGAGGGGTACCCCATATATAAATGAGAATGTTGTTTCATGATACGGGGGTTCCCCCTTACGTTCTGTGGCCCTATGCAGAAGAGAAATTCGACGGGATACCCTCTTTTTGAGAGTAACACGACCAGACAAAAAGAGCCTACCCCCTAGGATCCCTCACTGCTGAAAACTTCCCTGACCACGAGAGTCAACAAGGGCTTCGCTAGGCTCCACATCAACAACCCAAGGAAACAAACACTGAAACTTTGCATGTAAAAATCCTAAGCAGACGGAATTGAAAGCCAGACGGAGACTGTGAAATGACGGATGAAGACTTTGAGTGGGAGAACAGAACGCGTGGCAACAGGAAAAACGACTTAAATGCGAAAACGCGATAGTATTGCCTGACCTTTGAAGGACTGAACATGATTGATGAAATTTTGAGCATTGTTAAAAACCATGAGAAGTGGCGCGGAAAGCAATGCCTGAACCTAATTCCTTCGGAAAATGTTATGAGTCCTGCTGTTCGGCGACTTCTTTCTTCAGAATTCGGCAACCGATACACTGCCAGAGACCGCTTCTACATGGGCACGCGCTTTACTGACGAGATTGAACAGTGCGGTGAGAAGCTTGCAAGGAAGCTTTTCAAAGCAGAGTCCGCTGACCTGCGCCCCCTTTCTGGGCACATTGCCGACCTAATAGTCTTGGCCAACTGTGCGAAACGAGGCGACACTCTCATGTGCCTTTCTCCCGAAGACGGCGGATATCCTGGAATGTGGAAGGAAGGCCTAGCAGGGCTTCTCGGGCTCAAACCCGTAGCTTTTCCATTCTCAAAGAAAGACAGAAACATAGCGGCTCAGAAGGCTGAGGAAGCTATAAGACGCGTTAAGCCAAGAATCGTGGTCTTCGGCGGAAGCTTAATCACGTTTCCACATCCCGTTAAGGAATTAGCCAAACTCGCTCGCGATCATGGCGCGTTTGTAGGGTTCGACGGTTCGCACGTTATGGGGCTTATTGCCGGGG
Source organism: Candidatus Bathyarchaeota archaeon CG07_land_8_20_14_0_80_47_9 (assembly GCA_002779555.1). GTDB lineage: Archaea > Thermoproteota > Bathyarchaeia > Bathyarchaeales > Bathycorpusculaceae > 20-14-0-80-47-9. The sequence continues at coordinate 3,766 of PEWI01000074.1, forward strand.
GACAGTTCCAAGACCCGTTGAGGGAAGGCGCTTATGCCTTGTTTGGCTCAACCCACAAATCGTTCTTCGGCCCGCAAGGAGGCATAATTTTGGCGGACAAAGAACATGGAGAGCTGTTGCAGTCGAAGATTTATCCGGCTTTCGTTGACAACGCACACTGGAATCGCATAGCCGCATTGACCTTAGCTTTGGCTGAAATGAAAAGTTTCGGCAAGCCCTATGCAAAACAGATAGTTCGCAACTCGCAAGCCTTAGCAAAAGCCCTGCATGATTACGGCTTTCCCGTCGAATGCGAACACCTCGGCTTCACGAAGTCCCACCAAGTCATAGTGGATTATGGAGACTATGAAAAAGGCAGAAACGTGGCGGAGAAACTTCAACAGGCAAACATCATCACCGACTGCGTCATCAGAATTGGCACTTGTGAGGTAACGAGGCGCGGAATGAAAGAAAGGGAGATGCTTAGAATAGCTGAACTGCTCAAAAGAACCGCGATTGACGGGGAACAACCAAACGGAATAAGGAAAGAGGTTGCGAAGTTGATGGTTGACTTTCAGAAAACCGAATACTGTTTCGAAAGCTGAAAAACGCCTTTATTAAACCGTCGAATTCCCTATTCTTACGAACAGCGACCCTCGGTTTGCGAAGATGACAATCAACCTTAAACGTCTCGAATTCAGCCTCACTACGAAATGCAATTCACAGTGCATTTACTGTCAAGCAGACGCGTCGCCGTCATGCAAAGAGGTTATGGACGTTAGAGACGCATGCAACTATCTGACAGAGGCATGCGCAGTTTCAAACCTCGAATCGTTCATGGTGTTTGGCGGCGA
>PEWI01000070.1 GCA_002779555.1 Candidatus Bathyarchaeota archaeon CG07_land_8_20_14_0_80_47_9
AGTCCGCCTATTGATTCGAATTTCTCATGGCCGTACATGTGCTCCTCATCAGGCGGTTTCAGCGAGGCTTGAGTCGCGATGAAAAGCGCAAAAGTTGTCAGGGCATCAAGCAGTGCGTGCAACCCATCGCTTACTATGGCTAGACTGTTTACGACAAGGCCCAAAACGACTTCCACGAGGACTACGGTAGCTATTGCGATTGTTGACCGTTTGAGGGTTCTCAGTTTGTACTCGTTTTCGGCAAGGCCTCGCATTACTATTCGCTTGATATTTCAGACGCCGTAGATTTAAGAATTATGTGTCGCCATGGTGAATGTCGAACGCCTCGGGCTTGCAGCTTATAGGTAGGTTTATTCCTATGGTTGGCGACAGCGTCCTTTTGTTCCACTGGCTGTTGACCCCGTGCCAATCTCTGCTTGTGTTTTCAAAATCTTGAATCTGGCGCCAAAGAGGTTTAAAGCTCGAAAAAGGATAGGCTTTTAGCATTGTAGGTAATAATGGAATGAAAGGCTGAGACGCATGCGCTTTATGCCGATCCAGAGCATCCTAGACGGGAAATATGAGGATAAGAGTGTTGCGATCAGAGGCTGGGTTTATCGCAAGAGGGAAGGAAAGCAAACCATTTTTCTCGTCGTGCGCGACTCAACCGGCGTGATTCAGTGCACTGTAAAGGCTGACAGCCCAGCGTGGAGCGAAGCCGAAAAAATCACGATTGAGTCTTCGCTTACAATTGAAGGCACGGTTAAGAAGGACCAGCGTGCTCCCGGTGGTTACGAGGTTTCGGCTGAAAAGCTTTCGGTCATCGGCTTGGCTGATGTTTTTCCGATCAGCAAGGATAAGAGTGAGGAGTTTTTGCGTGACATTCGTCACCTGTGGCTTCGCAGTCGAAGAATGAATTTGGTTATGAAAGTGCGAGCCGATGTGCTAGAGTTCACGCGTGAATTCTTCAAGGACCAAGGTTTCGTGGAGGTTTCTCCACCCATGTTTATCTCGGCTGCAGTTGAGGGCGGTTCCACGCTTTTCGGTTTGAAATATTTTGACCAGAATCTGTACTTGACACAGAGTTCTCAGCTCTATCTCGAGATTCTGATCTATTCGCTGGAGAAGGTCTACTGTATTGCTCCGTCTTTCCGCGCTGAGAAGAGTCGAACAATCAGACATTTAACCGAGTATTGGCACATTGAGGGCGAGTGGCCTTTTGCTGACATGAATGATCTGATGCAGTTTGAAGAAGAGCTATTGGCTCATGTTTGCAAGAGAGCTGCAGAGAAGTGCGGGAAAGAGTTTGAAGAGTTGGGAGCAGACACTTCGAAAGTGGCTTCAGTTGAGACGCCGTTTCCGAAGATAACCTATACCGAAGCCGTTGAAAGACTGAAGGCTAAAGGCATTGAGAGAAAATGGGGCGAAGACTTTGGCTACGACGACGAAAAGGCTTTGGCTGACGAGTTTGGTAAACCGTTCTTTGTTTATGACTATCCAACGGCGATAAAGGCGTTTTACTGCAAGACGTACAGGAATCACCCAGAAGTGGCTATGTCTGCTGACATGCTTGTCCCCAGGATAGGTGAAATCTCAACTGGCGGTGCCAGGGAAGACGATAAGGATGTGCTGATCAAGCGAATCAGAGAAATGGGCTTGAGCGAGAAAGACTACGACTGGTACCTTGACCTTCGACGGTATGGAACAGTTCCACACGTCGGTTTCGGCATGGGCCTAGAAAGACTGCTGACTTGGATGCTTGACTTGGAAAACATAATAGACTCCATACCATTTCCAAGAACGATACGAAGATTTTACCCGTAAATAACACATGGTAGAAAGAGTACAGGTTTCCGCAATGGGTGAAGATCACGCGGAGAACTGGTCTCTGAGGAAAATAAACTCCCTATATATAGATTGGACTTTTGGTTTTGGAGTCTATTTGACTTTGTTTATGACTATTTCGCGGATTCTGTTGTTCATGCGGATTTCCAGTTCGAGGCTTGCGTCTGTGAGGTTTGTTATGCGTGTGCATTGGATTACGAGTGTTTGCTGTGGCGGGATTATTATTGTGCCGAGGGCGGTGGCTTCGGGCTGTGTTTCTTTTTGGTCTACGAGAAGGGGTTTCCAGTCTTGGTTTATTTTTATTTGGTTTGTGGCGGCGTTGTGCTGTATCAGGTCTGACTGTGCTAGGAACGCGATTATCTGTTGGAGCTTGTCCTGCGGGACTTCGAGGGCTGGAGCGATTTGGTCGGCGTTGTGCCACACGTTGTCGCTTAAAATGTTCAGGAGTTTTTCAAGTTTCGTGGACAATGTCTGCGTGCCTTCCCTTCGCTGGCTCGGTTATTACTCGTCTGTGAATGCTGCTTATGTTGCTTATATAGTGATGCGGACGTTTAGGCTAGACCATTGGTCTAGTTTTGGATAGGTACTACTTGTGTCATGATCTTTTCGTCTAGATTATTGTTTCATGAGTGTTTATATTTGTTCGGAAACTGATAGAATACGGTTAGGCAAAGTAGCCGGCGTATTCTTCTCCGCATTCTTCTACCGAAAAACCAAATCATCAGCCGAAAAACCGCCATTCAAAAAAATCATAGCCCCTTATAAAGACCTCATCATCGAAGCCCAAGAACCGCCGAAAACAACACCCGAAACCACAATAATAAACGTCACCACCATCAAAGAACTCGCACGAACAGCCGAAATCCTCGCAAGACCAATGATATTCACCCGAAAACCCCAACCCTCCGAACAGCCTGCCTTTTCAGCATAGCATTTATCAAACAACAAAAACACTAGTACAGAACAAGAGGAAAACCCGCAATGACCCCACAAACTCCCTGGCTGCAAATTCTCACCGAATGCAAAAACACTCTACAGACCCGAATCGCCCCGCTCCTGAACACCCTGAAACAACCACAGCCAACCCTAGGCATAGGCGCAGGCGGCGACCCGATGAAACAAATAGACCTCGCCGCCGAAAACGCCATAACCAGCACACTGGAAAAACACGGCGTTTCCTTCACTCTCATAAGCGAAGAATCAGGAATAAGAGAACACGGCAAAAACCCACACGAAACCTACGTGACATCCGACCCGATAGACGGAACAACAAACCTCACAAGAGGCATACCTTTCTACGCAACCTCAATCGCCGTCTCCACAAAACCCGATCTGAACACTGTCCACACAGCGCTCGTGACAGACCTGTTCCACAACAGAACCTACACTGCAGAAAAAGGAAAAGGAGCCCGCCGCGACAACAAAAAAATGACGCCCTCACAGAACACGTCGCTGGAAGAAGCCGTAATCGGCATGGACATAAACACCTTCAAAATCCAAAAACTAATCCCTCGGCTGATGAGCATTATAGAAAGGACGAAGCACATACGCCACCTCGGAGCCAACGCACTTGAACTCTGCTACGTGGCCGACGGAACAACCGACGCCTTCATCGACATCCGCGGAAAACTGCGCACCACAGACATGGCGGCAGGTTGGCTCATAATACAAGAGGCAGGCGGAACAATCACAACACCGGAAGGAAAACCACTGAACGTCAAACTAGACCCAAAACAGAAAGTCGAATTCGTCGCAGCCGCAAACCCAACAATCCACAAAATCCTGCTCGACATGGTAAGGTCAGAAAAGGAAACAAAATGTTAACCCCCCTTTTCCCGCATCCGGCGGCACTCCTCAAAACGCAGAAAACGCGAACAATGATAATCGCCGACCTGCACATCGGCTGGGAAATGGCCCTCGCAGAAAAAGGCATACACGTCCCAACCCAAACCCCCAAGCTCCTGAAGAAGCTAATGGCTCTTATAACAGATTATCAACCCCAAAAACTACTAGTCCTCGGGGACGTAAAACACACCGTCGCAACAGCCCAAATGAGCGAATGGCACGACATCCCAGACTTCTTCAACGAACTGAAAAAACAAGTGCAGGAAATATTCGTCATCCGCGGCAACCACGACGGAAACCTCGAACCACTTCTGCCCGAAGCCGTCAAAATCCAGCCAGCAACTGGCATAACCGTAGGTGAAATTGGCTTTTTCCACGGGCATCAATGGCCTTCTCCAACTCTGCTGGGATGCAAGACGCTCGTGATGGGACACGTGCACCCGATGGTGGCGTTTCGCGACCCCGCAGGGTTTAGAATATCGAGGCAAGTTTGGGTCAAGGCAGATTGCAACGCAATGGCACTGACCAAGGTCCTGCTGCAGAAACATAGAATCAAAGTTGAAAAGACCCCCGAAGAAACACTCAGAAAACATTTCAAGACAAATGCAAGAACCACGCAGCTCTTCATAATGCCCTCCTTCAACGACTTCCTAGGAGGCAGACCGCTGAACGAAAAAAGACTCGACCAACCGAAGACCGACATCGTCGGCCCAGTTCTCCGTTCAGAAGCAGTCAACATGGAAAACGCAGAAACCTACCTTCTAGACGGAACGTTCCTCGGAACCCTAAACCAACTCAAAACCCT
>PEWI01000148.1:0-2086 GCA_002779555.1 Candidatus Bathyarchaeota archaeon CG07_land_8_20_14_0_80_47_9
CAAGAGGCATTGCCAGAATCGAAGAAACCAGCCGCGAAGCAGTGGAAGAACTATTCAAGAAGGAGGAAGACCCAAAGCTCAAAGACAAGCTAGACGAGCTCGCAAAGACATTGGCAAAAGCAGCCAACTACTACATGAGCAAGCTGGAACACGTAGTCTGGCGCGAACAAGAAGCAACAAAATCAGTCAGAAAACTCGCAGAACACCAAGAACTAAACACCTTCATAAGCAAGTACTGCGCCGACATAGCCGACCTAGGCAGACGTGAAAAGGCTAAACTTGAAGAAACATTAGACTTCGTTGCCAAAGCATCAAGCATAACACTTCCCGCCCAGCTCGGCGAAACAAAGGCGGACGAGGAACTGAAGAAGCTGATACCCAAACGCCTGTTCAAAGGATCACTTGACTCTGGGCTGTTCCAGAAAGAGCTTGGCGAAAAAGAATACGAGTGGTACGAGGAAATAGGCGACAAAGACCCAGACTTCGAGAAAAAGTCAGCCGAAATTCTCAACTTCATGGACGGAAAAAGAAACGCCCACGAAATCCTGAGAGCCGTCTCAGCAGAATACGCCGAGACAGACCCAGAACGCATGCTGAAATTCCTGAAAGACCTAGAGAAAACGAAACTAATCACCTTTTCATAACCCCGTCGCGACTCAACACGCTTATATCACCTTCTTCAATTACTTGTCCACAAAAGAGGAAGCCAAGAAGCAATGGTCTGCGCCATCAAAACCTACGAAAAACCAAAACTAGACAACCCCGTCCTAATCGAAGGCCTACCAGGCATAGGCTTCGTAGCCAACATCGCCACACTCCACCTAATCCACGAACTCAAAGCCAAACGCTTCGCCGAAATCCACTCCTCATCCTTCCAAGACCTCGCAATAGCCACAGAAACCGGCGGAGCACGCTACCCAATGAACGAACTGTACTACTGCAAAAACTCGAACGGCGGAAGAGACTTAGTCATCTGGTACGGCAACACCCAGGCCCTCACAACCGCCGGACAATATGAGCTCTGCGGACGAGTCCTAGACACAGCGGAAAAACTAGGCAGCCACTTTCTCATAACCCTCGGCGGATTCAGACAGGAAGAAGTAAAAACCCCGCCACAAGTTTACTGCGCCGCCACAGACACCGAAACAATCAACCAAGTCCTCGCACTGGGAACGAAAATAATGGTCGGACAAATATTCGGCATCGCCGGCCTACTCGTGGGACTGGGCAAGATCAGAGGCTTCAAAGGCTTCTCGTTGCTCGTAGACACTCTTGGGACGCATCCAGACGCGAACGCCACACGCGCCGCCTTGACAATTCTTGGCAAATTCCTGAACATGAACATCGACCAGACAAGAGTGGACCTTGCCGCAGAAGAAACCAAGAAAACCCTGGAATCCTTCGGCCTCATCAGAAGCGTCACAGAAGAAAAGAAGAAAGAGGAACAACAGCTTCGCTGGTTTGTCTAAACCTTGCCCTTCATTTCGCCCATGAACGCCGCGTAAACCTTTTCCACACGCTCAGCAGCAGGACCTGAACCTTCAACCACGCCCTTCTCCGTCACCTTGACCTTGTCCATAACCCAGATGAACCCCTTATCCTCGTAAAGCTTAACCATCGTCGGAAACACCTTCTCCAAACGGTCTGCCAAAGCCTTCAAGTCAAAAGGTTTCTCCACACTAAAAATCTGCGCCACAACACTCCCGTTCAGAAAAACCCGGTGCAAAACCCTTCCTTCCTCATCCTTCGCCCCTGCCAGGCACAGGCCCAAGTTGTCAGGGTTAATGCCTATCAACGTTCCAGTAAAAGTCTTTCCCGCCGTAGTTGCGACAATCACGTTTCTGTCCGCCAGCGCTGAAACCTCAGTGAAAAATCTTCTCTGCGCTACTGACAATCATTCAACCTCCATTCTACTTAACGAAACTGCAAAACAACTATCTAGCGCTTTAATAAACTCTTGCTCTGCAGTCCTTCACAAGTTGCCATTCACATCGTCAGCCAAATAAGTCAAGTCAAAAGGCTTCATTATCGTTCCCGTCTTGAGACTCACAATGAAAGACTGAACATCAGTCACGAAATCCGCAAA
>PEWI01000148.1:2167-4022 GCA_002779555.1 Candidatus Bathyarchaeota archaeon CG07_land_8_20_14_0_80_47_9
GCCTTCCCCGTCCGAAGCAAAAACAATGTTCGCGTGATTCATAACCCACTTCTTCGCCTTCTCAACCTTCGCATCAACCTCTTTAATGCTGTAAGTCTTGGCCTTCGCAAAAGTAACAGCTAAGATCTCATACCCAATCTTGTCAAACTCGGGCACAATCGTGTAGCTTCTAATGTATTTTCCCAAAAGCTTCCTGTTCCTAGTCACCGTTGGCTGCGAGGTTCCCGTGGCCTTAGCCAGTTCGCGGTCGCTTCTTCTAGAATTCCGCATCAGCTCTTTCAGCAGGCCTAACAGCTTTTCTTCCTTCATGGGTCATCCCAGAAAACACAGTTTGCGAATCCTTTTATTACTTTCGGAAAACCAACACGTTTACGGGTTCAGTTGTCTCTTTTCTACATCCTGCTTTAGCAATATGAGACTGTTCGGCGGCAGGTCTCGACACACAATCACGCCCGGACCCACCCAACTGTTGTTTCCAACTTTGACTCCCGGCATGAAAAGCGCGTTTATCCCAGCCTTCACGTTGTCCCCCAAAACCGCGCCCAGCTTCGTTCTTCCACTATCCACAACCTTGTCCTTAACCATCATCTTTATCGTTCCAGCATCAAGGCGATAGTTAGCCGTAATTGTCCCAGCGCCCAAATTGCAGTTCTCGCCGAGTATGCTGTCGCCAACGTAGGACAGATGCCCAACATGAGCCCTATCCATTATGACACTGTTTTTTATTTCGCACGCGTTACCTATCCGCACCTTCCTGCCAAGGCTCGTGCCCGGGCGAATGTAACAGTTCGGTCCCACATCGCATTCTTCATCTATGAAGGCAGGTCCTTCGACGTATGCTCCAGAGCGTATGCACGCACTTTCAGCAACAGTAACAGGCCCTATCAGGTGAGCACCATTTTCCACAAATCCGCTTATCTTGTGTTTCATCCTTGCCAGCGCCCAACGGTTGGCCTCAAGCAGGTCCCAAGGCCTTCCTATGTCCATCCATTCGTCTCTTGAGATTTTGACGGCTAAAACAGACTTTTTCTCGCTTATTAAAAGCGAAAGTGCATCGGGAATCTCCCATTCGCCTCGGGCTGAAGCCGAAGTGGCCCTTATCTTCTCAAAAATCTCGGCTGAAAAAACGTAAACGCCTGCATTAGCAAAGTTTGTTGGAGGCTGTTCATGGGCTGGCTTCTCAATTATGCGCTTGACATTTTTCTCGTTCTCAAGCTCCACTATGCCATAGTTTTCGGGGTTTTCAACTGGAACCACAGCCATGGTTGCGGACGGTTTTTCCTTGCTGTGAGTCTCGATGACGCTTTTGACGGTTTCCGCTGTGAACAGCAGGTCGCCGTAGACCGTTAGAAACTCGTCCTTCACGTACGGCTCAGCGACGCCTAAGGCATTACCCGTTCCAAGAATCTCTTTCTGTTCTGCGTACTCGATTTTCAGCCCAAGCGATTTTCCGTCGCCAAGGTACTGGCGGATTGCGTCTGCCATGTAATGTGTGATCACTAACGCTTCATCTATCCCCGAAGCTTTCAAGGCGTTCAGGCAATGTTCAAGTATTGGTTTTCCGCCGACTTTTATGAGGTGCTTCGGTCTGGTTAACGTGATTGGTTGAAGTCTTATTCCTTCTCCAGCGGCGAGGACTACAGCTTTCATTTTCCTGACTCCTTGACGAGTTTTCTGAGTAGTGCCACTCCCTTGCCGATTATGTTTTTTGCGGTTCTTAATGTTTCACCTTCGGCTGTCAGCCTTATGACAGGTTCTGTGCCGGATGCTCTGACCAGAATCCACCCGTTTCTGATTGTCAGACGAACGCCGTCAACTGTCGAGAACTCCCTGTAAGAAGGAAAAACAGTTTTCA
>PEWI01000148.1:4243-4552 GCA_002779555.1 Candidatus Bathyarchaeota archaeon CG07_land_8_20_14_0_80_47_9
GCCCTATGCCGCTTCACGGCTTCCGAAATGTAGATGTCACCCACCTTGGTTCTGATGACTCTCCCGCCTTGGGCCTCAACCATCTTCTCAACGCACATGGATGCCTCAACGTTAGTCGCCACCGTTCCACCCCTGTTCTTCTTCACGACATGTGCGGCATATGCTGCCAGAGAACGGTCAAAATCCGCAAAGTTTCCTTTCTCATCTATGAACGCTACTCTGTCACCGTCGCCGTCGTAGGCTATTCCCATGTCCGCGCCGAGCTCTTTGACAATCTTCGCTAGCGGTTTCAGAGAATCCGGGTTCGGC
>PEWI01000039.1:0-230 GCA_002779555.1 Candidatus Bathyarchaeota archaeon CG07_land_8_20_14_0_80_47_9
GAACATAGGCTTGAAACTTAAGGGAGCAACAGTCGCCGTCCAAGGTTACGGCAATGTGGGCTGGAACGCTGCAAAAATCGCCTACGACTGGGGCTGTAAAGTCGTTGCAGTAAGCGACTCAATGGGTGGAGCCTGTTGCGCAAAGGGCTTGAACCCCTACAAGGTGTATGAACATAAGGCCAAAACAGGATCCGTTGTCAACTTCAAAGGATGCGAAAACATAACGAATG
>PEWI01000039.1:423-4022 GCA_002779555.1 Candidatus Bathyarchaeota archaeon CG07_land_8_20_14_0_80_47_9
CGGCGTTACAACAAGCTATTATGAGTGGGTTCAAAATCTTGAACGCGAACACTGGCCAGTGGAGGAAGTAAACCAGAAATTGGAGGCCAAGATGGTCAAAGCTTTCAATGATGTCTACAAGTCAGCGAAGAAAGAAAAATGTGAGATGCGAACCGCAGCGTTGATGCTTGGCGTCGGAAGAGTGGCTGACGCAATAAAGACCTTGGGCTTGTGGCCATAGCAAGGCAAAACCGCGTTTCTTCCCACCTTTTTTGTTCTGACAACAGAATATCAGTCACACTTTCGGATTTTGTTAAACCGCCTAATCTAAACTTTTAAACTGCAGTTCTTATATCTGCTCTTCAGCAGTATCTTTGCACCGAGGGCTGGAGAGACGAAAAAGATGACGGAGAGAGTTTCAATGAAAATCAAAACTCTGGATTTTGCTTTTGAAAACTCGCTTGTGAGAATTGCCGCAAATAGGAACGTCCCGGAAATCAAACTTGCTGGGCTGAGCCTAGGCCCCTTTGAAGAAGGAAACGAATATGAGGTTTATCACTGGGCAGCGCAGGAGCTTGAAAAGTCAGGGATTGCCCACTTCCGCGAAGAAGAAACTATCGACGCTACTAAGCTCTACAAGATTCAGTGGACAGAACGCGTCCAGACCGGAGGCCAGATGTCTACGTTGCCAAAGGACTTTTACCCGAAGTACCGAAGATACCTTGCTGAACTGAAGAAAGAGGTTGCTAAATCTCCTGAGAAAATGCGTGAATACGAGAGAGTCAAGCAGTTGACACAAGACATTGTGAATTCAAGGTTAAAGAAAATAATTGCAATCGCCTCGACTTCAGCCCGAACAGAACAGATACTCAGGAATCTCACAAGCGAAGAAAGGTTCCTTTTTGAACGGCTTTACAAACTTGTCAGTGACTGGCGAACACAAATATTGGAATATGAGAGGGTGGAAGAATGACAGAGGAACTGGAGCTCGTAGACCCGCAAGAAAGATTCCAAGAGTTTTTCAAGACCGAAAAATACCGGCAGAGAATCTCGCAGATGGCAGTAGCAGGCAAGACGTCGCTCGTCGTTGATTTCGAAGACCTGCTGACCTTTGACCAAAGACTCGCTGAAGAGCTTCTGGAAAAACCAGACGAGTACTTGAAACATGTCGACAACGCTGCCTACGCGCAACTCCAAATAGAAGACCCTGAGTACGCTGAAAAGAAAGAAAAAATCTACACGCGAATAGTACAGCTGCTAGAACCTACGCCGTTACGCAAGCTCGGATCAGACCACATTCTGAAACTTGTAATGGTTGAAGGCATAGTTGTCCGCTCAACACCAGTCCGCCCGATGGTAATGCAAGCAGCATTCAAATGCAAAGGATGCGGAGAAATAACACGCATAAACCAAAAAGGAGAGTTCCTGAAAGCACCATTCGAATGCCCTAACCCCTCATGTAGACGAAAAGGACCATTCGAATTCGTTCAAGAAGAATCTACCTTCATAGACTCGCAAGACCTGCGCGTCCAAGAAAGACCAGAGGACTTGCCGCCTGGCCAGCTCCCAAGGACATTGCACGTCAAACTCTCCGGAAGCGAAATAGTCGACGTCGCAAGGCCAGGCGACCATGTATCAATAGTCGGCACGGTACGTGCCTTCGCACATACTCTTCCAAGGGTAGGAAAGCTTAGGGTATTCGTCATGCACGTCGACTGCAACTCAATCGAGGTCCTAGGCAAAGAGCCTGAAACAGCCGTTATCACGCCGGAAGAAGAGGAGAAGATACTGGAGCTCGCCAAAGACCCCTGGATACATCGCAAGATCATAACCTCAATCGCTCCTTCAATCTACGGGTACGATCACGTGAAAGAAACCATAATGTACCTTCTCTTCGGAGGCGTTGGCAAAACCCTTCCAGACATAACGATCAGAGGAGAAATGAACTCTTTATTAATTGGCGATCCAGGCACCGCAAAGTCGCAGCTCCTCCAATATGTCGCCCGAGTTGCCCCACGCGGGTTATACACCTCTGGACGCGGCACAACTGCTGCAGGGCTGACTGCAGCTGTCATACGTGAGAAAGGCGGAGGAATGAGCCTTGAAGCTGGAGCTCTTGTACTAGCTGACAAGGGGATCGCGTGTATCGATGAAATGGACAAGATGCGCCCGGACGACAGAGTTGCCATTCACGAGGCAATGGAGCAGCACACAGTTTCAGTTGCAAAGGGTGGGATTGTCGCAACACTCAATGCAAGAACGGCCGTACTTGCAGCGGCTAACCCTGCTCTAGGAAGGTATGAACCTCATCGAACCGTCGCTGAGAATATTTCATTGCCAGTTACAATACTTTCAAGATTCGACCTCATCTTCGTCTTGAGAGATGTTCCGAACAAGGAAACCGATGACAAGATGTCCGAACACATCCTTCAGATTCACAAGACAGGCGTAAGCCCTGTGGAGTCGCCCATTCCCCTTGACCTTCTGCGGAAATACATAAGCTACTCTAAGAGTGTCAAACCCGTGTTAACTCAAGAGGCGCTGCAACGCCTAAAAGACTTCTATTTGGCAATGCGTTCCGCAAGCGAGGCAGAAGGCTCGCCAGTGGCAATAACCGCACGCCAACTCGAATCGCTGGTGCGCATATCAGAGGCAAGAGCCCGCGCAGCCCTCAGAAAGGAAGTTACGGCTGAAGACGCCGAAGCAGCCGTTGCAATAATGAAGAGGTCTCTTGAAGAGGTTGGAATAGACCTGTCCTCGTACAAGATAGACATAGACATTATAATGACTGGAAAACCCAAGAGCGTACGAGACAAACTGCAAACGGTCCTCTCAACCTTGATGGCAATGGAAAAAGACACGGGAATAGTTGAAAAAGCGGCTCTTCTGAACGAGTTGGAAACGGGATACAAGATTCCGAGAGGAGAAGCAGAACGCCTCTTGGGACAGCTATTGCGCGAAGGAACAATCTATGAACCTAGAGAAGGATACCTGAAGAAGACGTAGGCATGTGATGATGTTTGTTAATAGAAAAAGAAGATGCTGTTATTGTGCTGCCTCAACGTTAGCTTCCTTGTAATACTGAGCGTTTGAAGTAAAGACTGTTGTGCCAACCGTAGGACCAACATCATTCAAGGCTATACTGTCAGGATTCATCACGTAAATGACAATCGTCCAACCAGATTTTAACGTCAAGTCATCAGTGGCTTGTTGAACGTTTTCGCAGTTCCTTGAACGACAATGTCAAAGGTTGTGCCAGTAATGTTGGTTGGAGTCACATGTAGGTCATTCGAAACAGTCACGTTGCTTGTCCGCCAATAGTAAACATCGTCCCATGCGCATTCTTGTCCTCGCACTGATATTTTGTCCAGAACAACATCTTTTCCGCCAGTGTTCACTGTCACTATCGTCGCTTGAGCCCATGAGCCTGACGTGTTGTACCACACGTGGTGCTTAGTTAGGAATAGTGCTTCTTCTTGGACTCTGGTTGTTGTCACGTTAATCGCATAGAACGTTACAACAGTTGCAGCAAGACGGATACAGCGAGGAGTATCAACGTTGTCACTACCGTGCTCAAGGCTGTCCTATTCTTCAGTACGTGCATACATCTATCTCCTGTA
>PEWI01000174.1:0-3428 GCA_002779555.1 Candidatus Bathyarchaeota archaeon CG07_land_8_20_14_0_80_47_9
CATGCTCAAACTAAACCATTTAGCTTCGACCTTTTCGATAGTAGCTTTCGACCCCAAAACCAGAAACCTAGGAGCAGCCGTACAATCCCGATACTTCTCAGTAGGCACCGCCGTACCATGGGCACAAGCCAAAGTCGGCGCGGTAGCCACACAATCCTTCGTCAACATCAGCTACGGACCACGAGGCTTAAAACTCCTCAAAAAAGGCTTAACAGTCAACGAAGTAATCGAAAAACTCACGAGGAAAGACAAGAGCCGTGACTACAGGCAACTGGGCATAATCGACGCTAAAGGCAACGCCGCAGCATACACAGGCACGAAATGCCTCAAATGGGCAGGAAGCAAAACTGGCAAAAACTACTCCGTCCAAGGAAACATTCTAGCCAACGAAAAAGTCGTACAGAACATGGGCAAAAAATTCGAAACTACAAAAAGCGACTTAGCCGACAGACTCGTAGCCGCGTTGGAAGGCGGACAAGAAGCAGGAGGCGACGCAAGAGGCAGACAATCCGCAGCCCTGCTAGTCGTTGGAGAACGGAAGAGCAAATCAGGCTACGGCGACCGCCTCATAGATCTGCGCGTAGAAGACCATCCAGAACCCATCGCCGAACTGAAACGCTTGCTACAACTGCACCGCGTGTACAGCCTAGTCGACGAGGCGGAAGAAATCTTCACTCAAGGCAACCACAAAAAAGCAATCGCCACAATAAAGAAGGCAATAGAGCTTAACCCAAACAGTGACGATGCCTATGTAGACCTAGGCATGATTTGCACGAAAATGGGAAAGACACAAGAAGCAAGAAAAGCGTTCAACAAAGCCACCAGCCTGAACCCGAACATGAAAACAGTTATCAGCCAGCTTACCAAACGAAACCAGCCACTGGAATAAACGAAAATAGACGAAAAAACAAAGAAAATGAAAAGCGCAGTTCTAAGTCACAAGCTCGTGCAGCTGCTTCGCCTTCAACGCCCGCTTGATTTCCATGCCTATGCGGTCGCCCGTGCTAAGCCGCCTCTTGTACTTCGCATTAGCATATTGAGCACCTAAACCCATATGCACATTCGTTCCGCCGCCGTGCCTCAGCGCAACATCCTGCGTCACCGGAATGTGCATGTAGGGGTCACGCTTGTCAGGCACATCATACAAGCCGTAATCAACCATCTTCTTCCCTTCGGCACCGCCCGTAAAGTCCAGCTTCACCGTAGGCTTCAGCTCATATTTACTAACCCTGTCCCAAGTGATTAAAGTCTGCAAACACCACGGTCCAACAATGCCCGGCGGAGCGTACTCCCTGCAAGCAAGCAAGAACCTGTCAGCATAGCGATGCAAATCCTTGAGCAACGACTCCCGAAGGCTTAGAATAGCGTGAGCTGTAACCTCGAACGAAGGCACCTTCTTAATCTTGTTCTGCACATCAGCCGGCAAACGCTTCAAACCGTCAAGAATCGTCTCTCTCCGCTCGTCTATCGAGAGGAACTGGTTGGCCAAGCAAATCCGCGCCTCTTCCCTGTTCACATTGTAAAGCTTCGAAAACCATTTTTCAACATCTCCCCAGTCGCTCTTTGCATCCAAAGGCGAAAAGAAGAAGTTGAAATTCGCATGCGGTCCGAGCACAATCTGCTCTACGCGACCGTTTTCTAAGCCTTCCTTGCTGAGGTTTCCAGCCTTGATCTCTCTGGCAACCTTCTCTTCCAAATCAGCTGAATCAGCAGCAAAGATAAACTCCCTTTCGAAAGCCCTGTGAGCGTGCTCAGCCTTCAAAATCATCGGCTCATCAATTGGCTCCTTGAAATGTATGCCAGTCTTCGTTACTCCGTACTTGTAAGCCTTCGGCGTCGGAATGCCGGCCTTCTCGGCAAACCAGTAATAGTCCTTTTCAAGCTCGCCCCTGTTCTCAATCTTCAGCAGAGTCCTAGAACCCAGAATCGGCACGGCATAATCGTTCTCAATCACGCTGCATATCTCGTCGCCGCCAACGTAAACCGCAAAAGCCCTGTTTGTAATCTGCATGCACTCCAAATCAACAAGCTCATCAGCATACTTCACAATGTCCGAGTAATTGTCCAAAATCACAATGACGCTTCGCCAATCACCCGTCTTCTTGATGTCCTTAGGATCGTTCACCACGCGCAAATCACGCTTCACCAGACCGGGCAAATCCTCAACAGCCTCATCTGGCTTCCCAACCATCGGGTTCTGAAGATAAATCCGCGCCCTGGCCGGCGTCGTGTAAATAATGCTGCGCACGCCATAGTTGCGCTGACCCTGCCAAGCATCCAATGCTGAGTGAGAACCAAGGTTCAGTCCCACGGGTTCCTTGTACCTTTTAACTATTTCCTGCATTTCCTCTCTTTTGATGACCATTCGTTTCACCAGTTTTGCTTAGGAATCTGATGTCAAGTGTTTTTTAAACCTTTTTCACATTTAGCAGTAAAAGTGTTGTTCATTGGGATCTTGTGTCTAGAACTTTCTTCTATCACCTTTTTACATATGGGATTATAAGAAAAAACCTGCTTTTCACTTCTTGGGGAGAAGGGAGTTGGCAGAGGAGACTTTCGGCTGGCTGTTTGTAGACTTCGTTCCATTGCTTTATGACAAGAAACGGGTCGCCAGGCAACTGCAAGTGGAGATGTGGCTGGACCTCACCCAGCTTGTGAAAGAATTAGGGATTGAAAACCTGCAAAACAAGCAAGACGCACATCCGGCAATGAGCTACATCATTTAGAGGCCGCAGACCTCCATTACCTTCTCAAAATTCCCGCGAGACCTATCGGTCTTATAACGCCGCAAAGCTGCAACAATCGCCTTCTTGTCTCTTGCGCCAAGCTTCTCAACCACTTTCCTCGCAGTTTCACTGCCTATGAAAAGGAACTGACAGATTGAAGTCAAGTTTGAAGGTCTACGATTCACACTTGCCGTCTCAAAATCTACGATGAAAGGCTCCGCTTCTTTGTTGATAATCACGTGTTTTGGGGCATGACTCAGCTCTCCATGGTCCAAGCCTGCCTCGTCAAGTCGCCAACACTGTTCTAGGATTCTATGCAAGACTGTTTTCACTTGCGCCTTGCCTCTGGACTTCTCAAGCCATTTCGGAAGTAAAGAGCCGTCCACGAACTGCATGACCAGAAAGTTCTTGCTTACTGCTAGCAGCTTTGGTCCTACGTTGACAGCGTTTGCTTTCTTGAGCAGTGCGGCTTCACGCTGCATCTTGGAACGGTCAGCATCTACCCTACGAATTTTCAGAGCTACCTTTTCACCTTTCACGCGAGCCATGGTGACTATGCCCACACATCCCTTGCCCAAGACAGGCAGGTTGAAAACCTGCTTTTCTCCGCCAAATTCTAGGTATTCTACGCCTAGCCTCTGCAGTTCCCTCAGGCGTCTGTTGAGTTCGGCCTTGCTTGACTTAGGGTAGCACATTATGGAT
>PEWI01000174.1:3471-4391 GCA_002779555.1 Candidatus Bathyarchaeota archaeon CG07_land_8_20_14_0_80_47_9
CATCTTTCAATCCATTGGCCTTCTGGCTTTGAAGATCAGCGTGTACGGTATTCTTTTTAGCAAATCATAATGCTTCACGTAGTATTCATGCAGATACGGCAGCTTTTCCCTCTCGGAAACGCTCATCCTGTCAATCCTGTACGGTTCCAGCTCCAAAACCTTCTTAAGAGAAATTCCGGTCTTCTCCTGATATCCTCGCGAGATTATGTTCCATCCTTTCTTCGCCGACATCTTCTCTTCACCTTGCTTGAACGTACCCCTTGTTAATAGGATTAACCAATAAGGATTTAAAACCACAGGAAAAGAAGGGTAGAAGTGACATTAATGAGGATTCAACTCAGCCCGTTGACTCCATTCAACCTGGATTTCACTCTCTGCTGCGGACAAACGTTCAGATGGGACAAGAAAGACGATTGGTGGTACGGCGTAGCCGGAGAAAAGGCTCTCAAGATACGGCAGAATGGTAACACCCTCGAGTTTGAAAATGCGGACCCAGATTTTGTCAAGAGCTATTTCAGACTGCACGATGATCTGCCCATGGTTTTCTCGCACATCAGCAACGACGACCACATCAAAGCAGCCATCAAAGAGTTCAGAGGGCTGCGAATTCTCCGTCAAGACCCTTGGGAGTGCCTAATCTCGTACATCTGCGCAACGTACAAGAACATTGTGGCTATTAGGCAGATGTTGCTCAACCTTTCCGAAAAATTCGGAGAAGAAGTGCACTTTGATGGTTGTGGTTTCTACAAGTTTCCAACACCGGCTGTGCTGGCAAAAGCAACCGTCAAGGAGTTAGCGGGTTGCGGTCTTGGTCATCGAGCTAGATACGTGTCTGAAACTGCCAAAGCGGTGTGCGGAGACAGTTTTGATTTTGAACGTTTGAAGAGAAGCGACTATGAGACAGCAAGGGCGGAGCTGCT
>PEWI01000137.1 GCA_002779555.1 Candidatus Bathyarchaeota archaeon CG07_land_8_20_14_0_80_47_9
GTTCTGGAGGGCGAAGTCATAGCTGTTGACAGCTCCGGCAATCCTATTCCCTTTCAGCATTTGATGCGGCGGTTCAGAAGAGTCCACGGCGTAGAGGACTCGGCTGAAAAGATACCTGTCAGGTTGTATGTTTTTGACATTTTGTACGTCAATGGAGAAAGCCTAATCTCGGCTCCATACCTTCAGCGGAGAAGGATTCTGGCTGAAAATGCAGGGAAAATACCACTAGCGAGACAGATTGTTACGAACAAGGTTGAGGAGGCGGAGAGGTTTCTGAAGGAAGCCATGGACGCAGGGCACGAAGGGTTGATGGCGAAAAAGCTTGACAGCCAATATGCGCCGGGGATTCGCGGGAAACGTTGGTTGAAGATTAAGCCTGTTCTTGAACCGTTAGACTTGGTCGTTGTCGCGGCTGAATACGGGTATGGACGTAGGCACGATTGGCTTTCAGACTATTATCTCGCTGCAAGGGATGCTGAGACTGGCGGGTTCTTGTCCGTTGGCAAGACTTTCAAAGGACTTACCGATGCTGAAATCGTCGAGATGACAAAGCAGCTTAAGGAGCTGGCCGTAAAGGATGAATACAGAAGAACGGTTGTCGTTCCGAAAATCGTGGTTGAAGTGGCTTACAATGAGGTTCAGAGAAGCCCGAAATACAAGTCTGGCATGGCTTTGCGTTTTGCCCGAATAACCAGGCTGAGGCCCGACAAGCCTCCAGAGGAAGCAGATACCATACAGAGAGTCAGGGAGATTTATGAGAGGCAGTTTCTGAAAAAAGGCAGATATAAGGGCTGATTGGAAACATCACTGTGTGAGGAGAACGGACCAGATGACTAAGAAAAAGAAAGCCTCGATGTATGAGGAGTTTTACAGTCGCCAAATGGTTTTGGAAGAGTTCGGCCGAAGGGGACAGAGGAAACTTGCGCAGTCAAGGGTTGCAGTTATCGGCCTCGGGGGGCTCGGCACGGTATCATCGCTTTATCTGGCTCTTGCAGGAGTTGGACACATGCGGCTGGTGGATCAGGACACGGTGGAACTGCGCAACTTGCACAGGCAGATCTTGTACAGCACGGACGACTTGGATTATCCGAAGGTTGAAGCTTCGGCTAAGAGACTCGGAAAGGTTAATCCGTTGGTGAAGACTGAGCCGATTCCAGAAAACGTGAACGCGAGCAATGTTGAGAAGATCCTGTCTGGAATGGACTGTGTAGTTGACGGCTTGGACAATATGCACACGCGGTATTTGGTGAACCGCGCATGCGCAAAGCTTAGAATCCCGTACGTTTTCGGTGCAGCCATAGGAGTAGAGGGAAACCTTTCAGTTTTTGCCCCACCTGAGACTCCATGCTTGGAATGTGTTTTTCCAAATCTTGACAACAGCCACCTGTTAACGTGCGAGGTTCGAGGCGTGCTCGGGGCCACTCCGGGGATTATTGGAACTATGCAGGCTATGGAAACGGTAAAAGTCTTGACGGGCATGGGTTCGGCTTTGAAGGGCAAGCTTATGATATGCGATTTCAGCGACATGTACTTCACAACCATAGACATCTCCAAAAGACTGAATTGTCCAGCATGCCAGCGCACGATTGGACTCGCCAGAAGGAAGGAGAGGCTCGTTTGGCTCTGCGGTCAGAAAACGGCTAACATAAACCCTGAAAGACCATTAAAGCTGAGCCTTGATGAAGTCTGTGAATCAATCAAGCATCTTTTCAAGGTTCGGATAAAAACTCAGCTTGCAATAATATTCGATTACAAGGGTTTCGAAGTCAGCCTTTTTGACGGCGGCCGCATGCTCATAAAGAATGTTGAAGACGAAAAGGCAGCGTTGAAGGTTTACAGGGACATTGTGGAAAAGCTTGGAGTGGGCTAATAGTATTTATCTTGGTTTTTAGGATATGTAGAGGTGCTGGGGTGGCCGAACGGTCCAGGCGGCGGCCTGCAGAGCCGCTATATATGGGTTCAATTCCCATCCCCAGCTCCAACAGGCAATGTTGAAATGGAAATGAATGACCCGCCTTCAAATCAAATACACACTTGACCAGGCTGGGCTTGAGAGATGCAGAGAATTCATTAAGAGAATTGCCGAAAAACTTATGCGCAAAGCCTGACTTCTTCTTGGAGGAGGGAGGCAAACATTCTGAATACAAACGAGGAACTGGTTAACTTTCTCAAGAAACAGATAAGGATTGAAGAACAAATCGTGAACTCTTTGAACAAGTCTTTGACCGACATCGGAAACCCAACGGTTAAAGGTGTTTTGAAGGGAATATCACTGGATTCGGTGAAGCACGCGGAAATGTACGATTCGGCAGTCAAACTGTTGACAAGCGTCCCCCAAGCCCTCACGCAAGAGAATCTCGACCAACAGAAGAAGCTAGTCGAAAAACACATTGAACTGGAGGCAGAGCTCATCGAGAAAATAAGCAACACGCTGCCAACAGTTGAAAACAAGAAGGTCAAGCTCCTCTTGAACGCGATATTGGCAGACGAGAAGAGACATCATGAGCTTCTGAAAGAGATTCTGGAAATCCTCGTCAAGGGTGAAACCATAACTGAAGCTGACTGGTGGGATGTTCTCTGGAAAAACGTGCCTTTCCACGGTTCCCCAGGCGGGTAGACAAGCGAGATTTGCATCGTCGAAACGATTATAAGACGTAGTTGTGCATTCAGCACTTAACACGCAGACTTGTCAGCCCAGCAAAAGTCGCAGCTCATTATGAATGGTGAAGATTATGAAGACGGCAGATACCGTTCAGAAAAAGAACGCGAAGAACACAGAGGGCTGGGCACAGTCCATAAGTAACGAGGACGTTCTGTGTCTGCCAGTCAATGATGTTTTGGCAAAGCTGAACACTTCTCAGTCAGGTCTCACATCCGATCAGGCCGAGAAGCACCTTCAAATCTACGGCTACAATGAGGTGGCGAGAAAGGAAAGAAGAACGGCCGTAATCAAGTTTTTGTTGCTTTTCAAAAACCCCTTGATTCTGATACTGCTCCTCGCAGGGATGATCTCAGGCTTGCTCGGCGAGATACCGAACTCGATCATCATCGTCATAATAGTCCTGATGAGCGTCATTCTCAATTTTTTGCAGGAATCCAAGGCTGAGAAAGCGGCTGACGAACTGAAGGAAAGAGTCGCAACCACCGTAACCGTCGTCAGAGAAGGAACCCAACGCGAAATCAAGCTGTCGGAAGTCGTGCCAGGCGACATAGTCCGCCTCTCCGCCGGCGACATAGTGCCTGCGGACGCGAGACTGATCAGCAGCAAAGACTTTTTCATAGACCAGTCAGCCCTGACAGGAGAGTCATTCCCTGTTGAGAAAACAGCCTCGCCAGTGTCGCCTCAATGCGTTTCCACGGTGACAGACTGGAGCAACTACCTTTTCATGGGCACCTCTGTGGTGAGTGGTTCAGGAACGGCTGTTGTTGTGAAAACTGGAAGCTACACGGAATATGGGAAGATTGTGAAGAGAATCGTTGAAAGAAGGCCTGAAACTGAATTTGAAAGGGGGTTGAAACGCTTCGGGTACATGATCATGGAAGTTACCTTCCTGCTCGTTATCTTCGTGTTTTTCATAAACGCCCTATACCGCCGAGGCGTATTGGAATCCCTGCTTTTTGCAGTTGCCTTGGCCGTGGGTTTGACGCCTGAACTGTTGCCCGTGATTCTTTCAATAAACCTCTCGAAAGGCGCACTTGGAATGTCGAGAAAAGGCGTCATAGTAAAGCGGTTGTCATCAATCCAAAACTTCGGCAACATGGACATTCTGTGCACAGACAAGACGGGAACGTTAACTGAGAACAAGGTTACACTCATGTTGCACGTAGACATGGAGGGAAAAGACAACGACAAGGTCCTACTTTACTCTTACATGAACAGTCACTATCAGACCGGGCTCAAAAGCCCGCTTGATGACGCAATCCTTAAACACAAAGACGTTGACGTCACAGGTTTTCAGAAAATAGACGAAGTCCCCTTCGACTTCACAAGAAGACGAGTCTCCATTGTAACTGAGCATGAAAGGCAGAGGTCCCTCATAACCAAGGGAGCGCCTGAGGAAATCATCAAAGTGTGCGCATACTACGAGTTCTCTGGAAAAATGTTCGACATGACAAGCGAAATACAGAGAAAAATCGAACAGAAATACTACGACCTGAGCGCAGAAGGATTCAGAGTCCTCGGCATCTGCTACAAGAAAGTCAAAGAAGAAAAATCCGTCTACTCGATCAACGACGAAACCGACATGGTATTCCTAGGCTTCGTCGCCTTCATGGACCCGCCAAAGGAAACAGCCAAAGAATCACTACAACTGTTGACAAAAAACGGCGTAGAGCTCAAGATCCTGACCGGCGACAACGAGTTCGTGACAAGGAAGGTCTGCGAACAGCTTGGCTGCACAATCAAAGGAGTCGTTCTCGGAAGCGATCTCGGCAAAATAAACGATGACGCACTCGCAAGAGTCGTGGAACAAGCGAACATCTTCGCAAGAGTCACGCCTGCCCAGAAAGACAGGATAATCAACGCATTGAAAAGCAACGGACATGTCGTGGGGTTCCTCGGCGACGGCATAAACGACGCTCCCTCAATGAGAGTGGCAGACGTCAGCATATCCGTCGACAACGCAGTTGACGTGGCCAAGGAATCAGCAGACATCATCCTCCTGCACAAGGACTTGAGAGTGCTGGAAGAAGGAGTCTTGGAAGGCAGGAAAACCTTTGGCAACACAATGAAATACATCATGATGGGAGTGAGCTCCAACTTCGGAAACATGTTCAGCGCTGCCGGAGCGTCTCTGTTCCTGTCGTTTCTGCCCATGCTCCCGACGCAAATCCTCCTGAACAACCTGCTATACGACGCTTCGGAGCTGGCTATTCCGACAGACAACGTTGACCCAGAGTACATTGAAAAACCGAAGAGGCTGGACATTTCCTACATCAGAAACTTCATGATCTACTTTGGACCCATAAGCTCAATTTTTGACTTCCTGACCTTTTTCATAATGCTCTATGTTTTCGACGCTTGGAACAACGCGCCACTGTTTCAAACAGCTTGGTTCATTGAGTCTTTGTGCACACAAACGTTTGTCATATTCACGATAAGAACCAGAAAATCCCCCTTCTTCAAGAGCAAGCCAAGCAAGGCTTTGCTGATCAGCAGCCTAAGCGTGGTCGCCTTCGCGATCGTGCTGCCACTCACGCCGATAGGAGACTTGTTCAAGTTCCAAGCCCCGTCGGTCCGGTTCTTTGTCTTCCTCGCTGCGTTCGTTGCCGCCTACTTGACGATGGTTGAAACCCTCAAGCGAGCTTTCTACAAGAGGTATGCTTACCGCTTGGAGCAGGTTACGGTTCCTCAGAAAGGGCCGCCTTACCCAACCCCAACAGCGAAGTTAGTTCAAAATATGATCGCGCTAATAGGCCTGCGTTTCGAGAACGAGGTCTCTACAGATTCGTTGTTGAGTGACCTGAGAGAGATCGCAACCTATCCTATTGATTCAGACCAGTTTGTACACGGCCTCCATCACGTGCGGCGAGCTGGACTTGTAGAAATAGACTGGCGAAGAGGCACAATCAGACGCCAACCGGTCTTGAAGGACTATGTGAGTAAACTGCCAAAGAGAGAAGACTGGCCAAGGGTGGCAGATGACTGGCGAAGAATAGCCTCATTCATTCGAACAAGATACGGCAGGATAAACACAGAATACCAGAAGCTCATTGAATGAAAGGACAGATCAGCCGCAAGGCATGTCATCAACGGCTGTGGTTTCCTTGGCTGGTTTTGAAAACGTTGCGGTTTTTGTGGATATCTTTGCCCTGATCGAAGCAGTTCAGAGCGCCGTATTTCCAGTGGGCTCGATGCTTATTGCGGAGCATGTTCAGCCTTCAAGAAACGTGCTTGCGAATTCGATCTATGCAACTGCGGTAGATGTCGGACAGGGAATGGCTCCGCTGGCCACGCAAGGCGTGATTGTACAGTACGGAATCGAGTATGGATTCGTAGTGTCCGCTGCAGTCTGCTGAGTCGCAACAGTACTCGTCATTTGGGTGAACATGCAAGCGCGCACAAGAAAGTTTAATAGCCCCTGAAAATCTGACAAGACAAAAGGCAGCCAACATGGTTAAGATACGCATCAATTACGCCAGATGCGTTGAAGACTCTAGCAAGATATGCGTAGAAATCTGTCCCGTTTCAATATTCCGCATCAAGAAGCTGGCGAAATCTGAAAAACCGGAAATTGTGAACATAGAGAACTGCATCATGTGTAGATCATGTCAGGTTAACTGCCCATTTCAAGCCATTGAGATTCTAACCTAGACCCCCGGAATTCGTATCAGTTCGCCCTTGCTATTTCTTACCTCAACTGTCAAATCCTCGTTGACCTGTCTTGTGGCACACTTTATGCATGGATCGTAGGCTCTCACTATCATTTCCACCCTGTTCAAGAGGCCCGGCTTGACTTCGCCTTTGTGTATGAACTCGGCTGCAGCGTCCTTCAAGTTGAGGTTTATGGCCGCGTTGTTCAGCTGCGTTGGAATTATCAGCTTCATGCTTTCCAGCCGCCCGTCCTTGGTTAAGACGTACTCATGGGCAAGTGTTCCGCGCGGAGCCTCAACAACTCCGACGCCTGTGCCAGCTTTCGGCGTGACTTTGACGCGGGTGTCTGTTCGTGTGAGATTCTCATCTTCTAGAAGCTCTTTCGCCCTTTCACAGGCATGTAGCAAGTCTATCAGACGGGCGTAATCAAGAAGCAAGGTTGTGTGTGCTGGGCTTCCGAATTTTCTTTTGAACTCATTTAGTTCCTTGTAGGCAAGCCCTGTTGTCATTTTCTTATTTACGTTCATCCTTGCTGTGGAACCGACTTGCACTATTCCGTTCGGCCACCCCAGCTCTTTCAGGTAAGCGAATTTTGCGTAAGTCCACTCGTAGGTTTTCTCCTCGACGTGCTCCATGTAGTCATCCGCGGAGAATTCTGAGACAGTTTGGCCTTCAGGATCCATGACGGAAATCTTGCCGTCATAGAATTCCACTGCATCGTCCTTTGTCAGAGCCATGTAATGGGTCTTGTAGTCCCCTGCTTTCTTGAAGCCCTCCCAGTTCCTTTCGAATAGCTCTTTTCCAAGTGTGAGAGCCTCCTTTACGATTTCGTTGGCCTCTTGTGCCAGTACGAGTAGGCTTTGCCTCTCATGCTCTTTGAGCGGGTTGATTATTCCGCCGGGTATTGCGGAGAGAATGTGGACTTCACGTTTTCCGACGACATCCAGTAGGTGGACGCCGAAACTCCTCAGTGTCACGGCTTTTTTGCCTACTTCAGGTTTTTCCCGCATTATTTGGAACATGTTTCTCTTTGAAGGGTTTTCTTCAGTGGAGAACCAGAAATCTGGGAGCGTCAAGAAAAAGAAGACCAACGAATGGTTAGTAATTATTTGTGCCATGAGCAGAAGCTCGCGGAGTTTTCTGGCAGTTTCCGTTATTTCTGTTCCATATATGCTTTCTATGGCCTTGACAGAAGCTAGAACGTGGGCGGTTGAGCAGACACCGCATATTCGTGAGATTATGAAGGGAAGCCTTTCCGCATCCATTCCTCTCAGAAAGTAGTCGAAGCCTCGGATTTCGGTCGCGTAGAAATAGGCGTCTGAAACGTTTCCAGCCTCGTTAAGGGTTATTGTGACTTTTCCATGTCCTTCAATCCTAGTCGTGGGCGAGATGGTTATTTCCCTTTTGAGGCTCAAATTACTCTCTCCCTTGCTTGGAAACGTGCAAGTTTTGAAAATACGAAAGTGTGGAAAATGAAAGGGTTACGGTAAAGCTCCTCCTTCACCGTTTCCTCTGAGATGCCTGTTCTTGCTGACATTACTTTGACGAGAAACGCATACATGTCTCTTGACCGATATAGCAGTGAGTCAGGCGGGCCTCGGCATCCGAAGCATATGAAGCCCGCTCTGGGACACGGGGCGCCACAGCCTTCGCGTGTCATGGAACCCAAGCATACGAAGCCTTGGCTCACCATGCACAATTCGTGGTCTGCTTCTTTCTCGTAAATCCCGTATAACCGGTCAAGTTTCGCTGGGACTATTTTTCTGTGACACTCTGTGCACACCACACTTTGATGGCGGATGGGTGGTTTGCCACTCACGATGCTTTTCAACGTGTGAATTATGAGGAAGGGCATGGGGGGACAGCCTGGAAGGTAGTAGTCAACGTCAACGAAGTTGCTTATTGGATACATCATGTCCTTTAGCTCAGGTAGCTTGGTGGAAGCAATCTGAGAATATTCCTTCTCCAGAAGCGTCTTGAGCGACAGCACGTTGCCAAGGCTGGTTATTCCACCATGGGTCGCACATATGCCTAAAGCGACGAGGATTCGGGATTTAGCCCTGACTTCCTTGATTAGTTTCTCGTCTTCTTCGGTTCTGATTCCTCCCTCGACTATTGCCAAGTCAACCTCGGGCACTTCTTTCAAGTCAATGAAGGTCGGTGAATAGACGATGTCGAAGTCTTCTGAAAGAACATCGAGCAAGGCGTCGCCAGCATTCAGGAAGGAAGACACGCATCCAGCGCAGCACGTTAAAGAAACTATGCTGACCTTCACAGCCCGTCACTTTCCCCTTTAGAAATGTTGCGATGTGCTTATGATTGTTTCCCATGTTCCTTAAGTTTTTCTGTTTGCTCTTCTACCCCTTGCAGTGGAGCTTCACAGTCTGGAGCCTTCATGGTGTCGGACACTTCTGACGTACGTCATGACATTTTGGGAGAAAGGAGGAGCTGGATTGAGAAACTAGGTTTTTTCTGTTTTGTTGTCATGACATACGTCATAAAAATATGACGTACGTCATGTTTATATACTTTTCCGCTTAAAATAGTATGAACGGTGGAAAAACCTTGATAGCCCCATGTGAAGTCGCCGTAAAATCAGTCGTCCCAGCAGTGAAGGCGTTAATGACGAAGGAACTCGTGGAAAAATACGGTCTGAAGCAGGATCGGGTGGCCGAAATTCTCGGCATTTCCCAATCCGCAGTGAGCAAGTACACGCGACAAGTCAGAGGATACGTGATAAAAATCGACAACATAGACGAAGTGCAGCCTCTGATAGACGAGATGATCGGCATGCTTGTAAGCGGCAGCTGCCAGAGAATGGAGCTGCTGCGATTCTTCTGCCGTACGTGCATGACCATTCGAAAAACTGGTTTAATGTGCCAGTTCTGCCAGAAAACAGAGTCGCGAGTACAGATACGAGAATGCAGTTTCTGCATAACCTATAGTTATGTTGAGGAGAGGTGAAAAGTTGTCTTCGCTTGAGGAAAAAGGAGTCCTTGACGTTTTGGAGAAGGTGAGCAAGAGTGTTGTCAACATAAGCACTGTGAAGCTTGTGCATCACGTGTTCTATCAAACCGTTCCAGTGAATGGAATGGGCTCTGGAACTATAGTCGACTCTAAAGGATACATATTGACCAACAACCACGTCATCCACGGAGCAGAAAAGATAGCTGTGACATTGTGGAACGGCGAAGTCGTAGAAGGAAAACTCGTAGGCGCGTGCACTGTGCACGACATAGCCGTTGTAAAGGTGGACAAGGAGGGCCTTACAGCGGCTGAGCTTGGAGACTCAAGCGAGTTGAGGGTCGGACAGAGGGTCTATGCAATTGGAAACCCGTTCGGATTAGCTGGCGGTCCAACAGTGACTTCAGGCGTAGTAAGCGCCGTGAACAGGACCATAGAGTCCGAAAGCGAAATGCTGGAGAACCTCGTTCAGACAGACGCCGCCATAAACCCTGGTAACAGTGGCGGCCCACTCGTGAGTCTTAACGGAAAAGTTGTGGCCATAAACACAGCCATAATTCCATATGCCCAGGGAATCGGATTTGCCATTCCGATAAACTCCGCCAAAGATTGTGCGGGCGAAACAGTCAAGAACGGTGTCTCCATGAGGCCGTGGCTCGGAATAATAGGGTTGAGCCTCACCGAAGACATAGCTAGATACTACAACTTGCCTGCCGAGCGGGGAGTCCTTGTGACAAGAGTCGTCAACGGAAGCCCAGCTGAAAACTCGGGAATAGTGGATGGAGACATAATTCTGAGAATGGACGGCGCGACGCTTAACAGTGTTGAGGACTTGGTTGAAGAAATTCATCAGAGGAAAGTGGGACAGAAAATAAGAGTCACAGTTCTTCGTAGAGGCCGCGAACAGGTTTTCGACGTTACCTTGAGCAGAATGTCTTAGGGATGCCTTCTTGAGATTCTAAACAACGTTTTTATATTTTCCAAACCATTCCTAAACGGCGGGAGTGTGCCGTGGAAATCATTGAGCAAGAGAAGATGCGGAGGAGACCAGACCTCTCCGTACTAGCCTTAGTATCCTTTACAGCTTCTTTTGTAGTCGCGCGGACATTCACCACTTTCAACCCCGACTTTGTCGTGGTCAGCGGCGGCATCCATATCCATCATTTCTGGTTCGGTCTAGCCCTGCAAGCCATAGGCGGCTGGCTGGGCATAAGCTACAATGCCAAGAGAATCAACCGGTTGGCAGCGATACTTTTCGGCGCCGGAGGCGGCCTTATAGGAGACGAAGTTGGGCTTTTGCTTACACTTGGAGATTACTGGTCAGAAATCACCTACACGCTCATAATCATGTTTCTAGCCATTGCATCAACCTCAATCTTGATAACCAGACATTCAAAAGCAATCGTTACAGAATTGACCGATTTCGTGAAAAGCAACGCAAGCCTATATTTCGGGGTGTTCCTCGCGGTGGTATCGATAGCTTTCATCATGGAAACTGACAATGCCTTGATCATCACGGTTTTCAGCGTTGCTTCAGCTGTCGCTTGCGCGATCATCTTGGCCTACTTGGTTCAGCGAATCATGAGACGGCGCAGTAA
The DNA here is from genome assembly GCA_002779555.1 of Candidatus Bathyarchaeota archaeon CG07_land_8_20_14_0_80_47_9. Lineage (GTDB taxonomy): Archaea > Thermoproteota > Bathyarchaeia > Bathyarchaeales > Bathycorpusculaceae > 20-14-0-80-47-9. The sequence goes on from PEWI01000137.1 coordinate 10,876, forward strand.
AGCGAAAGACACCCCGGGTTAGGCGGTTCAATCGAAAGCCTAAAAAAACAGTTGCCGGTTAACCCTATTTTTATGAAGTACTCATTCAAAATAGGTTCTGCATGGGGCATTCCAATCGAGATTCACATAACCTTCATCCTCTTGATGGTGCTGGAATTCGTCCTCTCGTTCCCACAGCTATACTTCTTCTTCATCATCCTGCTCCTTTTCGTCTTCGTGGTTATCCACGAATTGTCGCACTCGCTCGTGGCAAGGCACTACAAAATAAAGGTGCGCAAAATTGTGCTGTATCCTATTGGCGGAGTCTCAGAGATTGAGGAGATCCCTGAAAGCCCAAGCGTGGAGTGGAGAATGGCGGCTGCTGGTCCTCTTACAAGCTTTGCTATCGGACTGGTTTTATTGGGTCTCGGACAGATCATGACTATCAGAGTGCCAGTCATGCCTCTGATCATTGCAACTGGAAATATGATGCTGGAATTGGCACAACTGAACATATTGTTGGGTGCCTTCAACCTGATTCCCGCTTTTCCAATGGACGGGGGCAGGGTTTTCAGAGCCTTCCTTGCTGAAAAGATGAAATTTTCGGATGCCACGAAATACGCTGCGTTCATCGGCAGACTGCTCGGCGTGTTCATGACTGTTTTTGGCATTCTCTACGACTTCTGGCTGGTCATAATAGGCGTGTTCGTTTACATTGGGGCAACAGAAGAAGCAGAATCGACGATAGTCTCAACGACTCTCGCACGGGTGAGAGTCAAGGACGTTATGCACCCGCAAGCCGCAGTTGCCAGGCCCGAGAACACGGTTGCAGAAGCGTTGGAGACGATGTTCAAAGCTCGATATCACGACATCCTGATTGAGAAGGAGGGCACCCTGCAGGGAATAGTAGCGTGGGGCGAGATTATGAAAATCAAACCTGAGCAAAGAAGCAAGCTACAGATGCAACAGCTGCCCCTCAAACAGGTCTCGATATTTCCAGACGAATCAGTTCTTGAAGCCTACAAGCTTATGAGTCGCGAGAAAATCGGCCTTATCCCCGTCGTTGAAAGAGAGGAGCCGTCAAAGGTTGTAGGCGTTGTAACCAACGAAAGCATTGCTTATGCGTACGAAAAGGCTAAAACGCTGCGCTAGAAAGTTTAATACCTGTCTACATTCCGAAGCAACATGGGTTGACCGTTATGGGAGTTGTTATAGAAGTAGACGTGAGCAACTGGGAACAGGAAGTCGCGAAGTCTATAGTGCCAACGGTTGTTTACTTCTAGCACAGTCAATGTCCATGGTGCCTAAGGTTCACCCCAATATTTGACGAGGCAGCACAAGAATACGCTGGAAGGATGAAATTCGTCAAACTAAACATGCTGGAAAATCCAGGCAACCAAGAAATAGCGAGCAACTACGGCGTGATGAGCACGCCAACCTTGGTTTTCTTCTGCAACGGAAGACCCATAGGGCAAGCTGTGGGATTCATGTCTGAAGAGGATTTGAGAAGGACGCTGGGCAGCGTGCTTGGAAGATACAAGAGCTGCCTTACACAGAGCAGCGACTTAAGAAGTTACATCGTGTGAAAACTTAGACTCAAGGAAAACTGCTTTGACTGCCTTTGCGGGCGTACGCAACAAAGTGGAAAGAGGCTCATCGTTTCTCTAGTCGTCTGGCCCAATCGATCAAGCTTCCAAGCAGTTCTCTTATTTTTTCTCTTGTTCTTTCGTCAGTCAGTCTGCCTTTCTCATCAATTTTTTCGCTTGCGGACGGTACGATGACTTCTGGCCTGTTGACAGGGTGCATGTTGAGACAAACCAAAGTCTGCCTCAGATGATACTGAGCTCTAGCGCCTCCTAGCATTCCGCCAGACGCGCTCATTATACTCACGGGCTTGTCTTCGAAGGAATTATCTCCATACGGTCTTGAAGCCCAGTCAATAGCATTCTTCAAAACACCTGGAACCGAGAAGTTGTATTCCGGAGTCACGATCAGAATCGCATCCGCTGTCTTGATTCTCCGCTTGAACTCCTTGACCTTTTCGGGCATTTCAGTTTCAAAATCCTGATTGAACAGCGGAATACCTTCAAGGTCAAAAATATCAAGTTCTGCGCCTTCAGGCATCAGTTCTGAAGCAGCCCGCAGCAACGCCTTGTTACAGGAATCTTTGCGCAGACTTCCGGCAAAGCCGAGAATGCGCATTGGTTTTTCCATGATTTGAGTATTGCGTTCTAGTGTTTTAAATCGGTTTCTGTGTGAAACAATTTTCGAAGTGCAATAGCCAAAACCGCTGGCTTGTGAACCTGCACAGTGGGTTAGCTGAAAGTGAAGGCTGAAGGACAAATCCTGTTCAGTACACATGCTTCACACTTAGGCTTCCTTGCAACGCACACTCTCCTGCCGAGAAATATCAGTAAGTCAGCGATTCTCATCCACTTGTCTTTGGGAACTATCCTCATAAGATCTTGCTCTATCTTGCCCGGGTCTTCATTTTCTGTCAGACCCAGCCTCGCGGAGACTCTGCGGACATGCGTGTCGATGGCTATCCCCTCAACAACACCATAGGCGTTCTGCAGCACTATGTTGGCAGTTTTTCTTGCAACTCCCGGCAATTCAAGCATCTCTGCCATTGTTCTGGGGACATAAGAATCGAATTTTTCAACAAGCATTTTGCAGCATCTCTTGATGTTCCTGGCTTTGTTGTGGTAGAAACCTGTGGATTTTATGTCCTGTTCAAGCTCTTTCAAGCCAGCATCAGCGTAGTCTTTGGCTTTTTGATATTTTTCGAACAGCGTTTTCGTGACTATGTTCACTCTTTCGTCAGTGCATTGAGCCGAGAGGATTGTGGCTATCAAAAGCTCCAAAGGGTTTGTGTAGTGCAGAGCTATTTTCGCGTCTGGGAACTCTTTTTTCAGAAGCTCGATTATCCTCGTGATCCTTGCCTTATCGTCAACTGTTCCGCCGGATGGTTTCTTTTTCATTTTTGCTGCCATAATCAAACTTTACCTGTTTTCGCTAAAAAGGTTTGCAGAAAGCTTTTACCTTCCAAGCTGCAGAGTAGTTGGCGGTGGTTCTGATGGATGTCAAGCTAATTGTTGATGGCAAGGAGATAAATCTTAACGAGTTTGCTTCGAAGATTCTCAGCGGAACTGTGATCGGAGCGGCGACTTCGCTTCGCGGCATAACCAAGGACTGGAAAGAGATTGAGATAAGAGTGAAAAGGTAACTCAGAACTTTAGCCGCTTAGGCTTGTGCTGACCGCTATTTCTGCAAACATCTCTCTTTTTGCCTTGCATATTGGGCAAACATACGGCGGATCTTCTCGGTATACAACGTAGCCGCACTGTCTGCAGTACCACAGTTTCTTCTTCACTTGTGAAGGCTCTGGGCTGATGACTTTGGCAGTTTCAGGCGGTTTTTCAGCACGTGCTTCTGCCGCTACTGCGTAGGCTCTGGTTTGTTTTTCCTGAGGTCTGCGTTCTGGAATCGGTGTTATAGGGGTCTTGCCTTCGTACATGTCTTTTCTGATGTAGAGTGCACAGTAGCAGGTTCCGAATTCGGCTACGTCTGGGTCTCGATAGTCGCATGGGCATATTATGTCTCTGTCCAGTTCAAGCTTTCCTGAGGCGACCCTACACGGGCATGACGGGTAGCCGTACCGTTCCTCGTTCTTCTGCAAACCCTCCAGAAGGTCTTTGAGGAAGTCCGCGTCTGGGTTCAGATAGTACCCGTAGGTTTTCGCGTCGCTTTCCGCCCTTTGCCGCACTTTATCCAGAGCCATCAAATCTCAAGTGCCTCTTTTATCAAGTCTTTTCGGAAACCAGTGATGGCCGTCTTGCCGTCCACGATTATTGTCGGGTAGCTTGGAGGTGCTCCCTTGCTCTCAATGTCTTGTCTGATCTTCTCATGGTCTTCGTCGCTGGTCAGATCGACATCGATGTACTCGTATTCTACGCTGTTGTCGCTTAGGAATTTCTTTGTCATTTTGCACCATGCGCAGGTGCTTATTGCGTAGATGAGGACTTTGTGTTTGTTGTTTTTGCCTGGAACTTTTGTCTTGTTCATTTTTCCACTTGCCGTTTCGGGTTTGAGGTATGATTGAGCTTTGATATAACGGTTTACTTAGTGACACGAGTAGTCTCAGATGGTTGGCGCGAACTCTGTCTCCAACTTCTGAGGCGTCGAGATCATTGACTAGTCAGTTTCGACACAGATCTTATGCTTTGTGGAAGAATCCTCAATTGAGCAGGGAACGCCTGCAGGACAGCTTCATCAGGAAAAACAGAGGTTGTGCCACAACAGTCAGACACTTCGTTGAACAGCTCAATCCATATCCCAAAACCAAACAGGCACGCGTTCTGGAAGCCTGAAACAGGAAAGATGCCCACTCTAGAAACTTGGGCTTTTTCATGTCGATGTAGAATCCAATTGCTGAAAAGACTATGAGTCCAACCCCAATCCCGATTGCAAGGAGCCACTCTTCATTTGTTGATGCGTAAAGGAAAATTCCTATGGCTGCACAAAAACCAAAGCCAAAGGCTAGCAATAGCATTCTTAACAATGGTTTCTTGGCTGTCATTTCATGCGCGCCTCTATCATTATTTCGACAATGGTGTCTAAAAGAATTTGCGGCAATTCTTGTTGCTTCTCAACGTCTCTTCTCATCTTCGGCGTCTGTTTTCTGGATTGTAGAACCCAAATTCTCATTTGGTGAAGAAAGTGT
>PEWI01000043.1 GCA_002779555.1 Candidatus Bathyarchaeota archaeon CG07_land_8_20_14_0_80_47_9
AAGCCAACTGGCGTGAATTTCTTTTTAACCCATTGATCTCCAATTAACCATGCGATGACTTTTCCAGGCTTCAGAACCCTGTGGCATTCTTTGATCACTCTTTCCAGTTCTACATAGAAATCTTCAGTCTCGCTTGAAATCTTGCCTATGCAATTGGGATTGTCGTTATACTTTATGTTGTCTCCGTAGGGTGAGTCAACAAATATCATGTCCACATGATCGTCTGGAAGAGGGATGGTCCGTGAGTCATTTTGCAGAATATCTGGTCTAGTTGGTGCAATATCATAGCAGATGACTCTGCGGCCCTCTTCGTTGCAGACATCTATGGTCGTGCCACTACCGCACATAGGGTCTAGAACCAAATCATTGGGGTCAGTATATCTTTGGAGTAAGTTCCAAATGATGAAGGCAGGAGTAACACCTGGGTATTTGTTGTTCCCTTTAGGAATTTTTCCATAGCTTTGTCTAGGGTAGTCCCATAACGTTGTTGCTTCGAGCGTCGGTTTTTCTTGATCAAGCATGTTCGTTGCTTTGATTGCGTTCATGCGGCCTTGTCTGGCTAGGGTTTTCTCAGGTGCTAACAAGCCCCATGGAGTGCTCTCCGCCGTCCGTTTAATTAATCCTGATCCTTTCGGTGCAAATAATCCCAACAATTGCTGAGTCATTGGCTCAGTCAAGGGTTTGTGCCATTCTATGCCTAGTTTCTGAAGCGTCTTCTTAGCGTTTTCGATAGTCTGAACATTGCCAAGAGGCCCAACCTCAACCTGATATGGATACTTACCTTTCCAAGCTTCGGGGGCAATGTCTTTTCGACCATCAGATCTTGCCTGAAAAATGCCATGGAGAACGTCTGAGCTAATGTTTAGAAGAAACAACAAGTCGCCAGATCTTGTCATCAAAGCATCATCTGCATACAATTTGCTGGTCCCAAAGAGCCTTCGCTGAAGGCACTCAGGCTCTGACTTGTTTGTGCATACAAAGATGTGCGCGCCCACTTCTTCAGTCATGCTATCTCTCATCAGTCTTGCAGCCCTATCTACTATTCTCCTCATGTAGGTTTTCGATTATTAAAGTTAGCGTGCTTTCAAAAAAGAAACCACAATCAAGATTACCTGCAATTGAAAAAGTAGGTTCAATCTATTTATAGAGGGGGGGTAGAGCTTCTGAGAGCAGCAGTACACGTTTATTGCAGCTGTTTCTTCAAAGCTTCTTTCAATGCTGGCAGTATCTCGTACAGGTTGCCAACCACCCCGTAATCCGCAACCTCGAAAATCGGCGCCTGCTCATCCTTGTTAATCGCCACAACCACCTTCGCATCCCTAATCCCAGCCACATGCTGAATCACACCTGAAATCCCACAAGCAATATACAGTTTCGGCTTAACCTTATGCCCGCTCAACCCAACCCACTCGCTGAACCACTTCCTGTCCTCAGCCAAAGGCCTCGAACACCCAACCTGCCCGCACAAAACCGCCGCCAACTCGTCCAGCAAAACCCTATCCTCCTTCTTCTCCAAACCCCTACCACAACTGACTATGGCCTCAGCCTCCTCAATCCGAACGCTCGAAGTCTCAAGCGGCTTAGTCTCCACAACCTCAGTCTTTGCCTGCTCCGCCTTCAAATCCAACTTCACCACCTGCCCACTCCGCTTCTTCGGCTGGGGCTTCTCAAACGCTCTGCTGGGCACGGTAACAATCTGCGGCTTGGTCTTAAACGTCAGTTTCGCAACCGCATTCCCACCGTATGTAATCCTCTCACCCACAAGCCTACCCTTCTCATCAACACCCAACCTCGAACAGTCAGGCACGCATCCAACCTCAAGCCGCGTCGCAAGCCTAGCCGCCAAAGGCTTCCCATTCTTCGTCGAACCAATCAGCACAGTCTCAGGCTTATAATTCACAACCAGATTATGCAGAACACTCAAGTAGGCTTCAGCCTGAAAACGCCCAAACATCGCATTATCAACCAAGTAGACCTTGTCCGCTCCATACTTCACCAGCTCATTCGCCCAATCCGCTGCGTTGCTTCCAATGACAACAGCCGCAAGCTCAGCTCCAACCTTATCGGCTATTTCGCGTCCTTTGCCAAGCATCTCCAACGTCAAATCTGCATTCTCAGAAAAAACCCAAACACCCTTACCCTCACTCATTCCAGATCACCTTTTCACCACGCCTTCCTGAATCAGCGCCTTAGCCAGCTTGTCCGCAATCTCCGCTACACTCTCACCTGTTATCCTGATCCTCTTCCGCTCCGTCTTCGGCGCCAAAACCTCAACCACCTCAATCTTCGAAGCCAGCTTCGCCTTATCAACAGCCAAATCTGCCAACGTCCACGTGACTATCTCTTTCTTCGAAGCTTTCATAATCATCATCAACGACGGAATCCTCGGCTGATTAATCTCCCGCGTAACCGTCACTAAAGCCGGCAACTTCGCCTTAACAGTCTCAATCGAATCTTCCAGCGTCCTCTCGCCCACAACAGCGTCACCCTCAACCGAAAGCTTCCTGGCAGAAGTCACCTGCGGCAAACTCAACAACTCCCCAACCCTCGAACCAACAAGCCCACTGAAACTGTCCAACGAAGACTCGCCGCACAAAACCAAATCAAACTCTCCAGCCTTCTTTATCGCTTCCGCTAAAACGTGCGCCGTGCCCAACGTGTCAACATCCTTGAGGCCCGCATCATTAACCACGTAAGCCTTGTCAGCGCCCATCGCCAGCGCCTCCCTCAAAACCGTCTTAGCCTCTTCAGAAGCCACAGTAACCGTAACAACTTCAACACCTGCATTCTTCTCCTTCAGCCTAACCGCCTCTTCCAAAGCATTCTTGTCAAAATCACTCATCTTCCTAGGCGCACTGGCTGTTATGAGCTGTCTCGTTGCCGGATCAACCTTCAACTGCGTAACATCAACCGCCTGTTTCAGACAAACAATTATCCTCTTCAAACCGTCTTACCCCGATTTTTAGTTAGAAAAATAAGACGACTTCAACATGATATAAATAGTTTCCTTGACGCAGCACAATCTCTAAAGCTAAATACCAGCAACTTTCTATCAAACCACGGAGCAGTCGCTGTCAATGCAGTATGAAATCACGTGCTCAGTCTGCGGAAGACCTTCAAAAAGCCTACTTGACTTCAAATGCCCACGCTGCGGCCAGCCGCTAATTGTCGGGCAAAACACAAAATTCGAAACAGGACAAATCTGCAAGCAAAACCGTAGCTTCTGGCGCTACGCAAAATTCTTCCCATACACAAAAGAGTCAGAAATCGTAACCCTCGGCGAAGGCTGGACACCACTAGTAAGATTCACAGACAACGTCCATTTCAAACTTGAAAACCTAAACCCAACAGGCTCCTTCAAAGACAGAGGCTCAACAACGCTAATCTCAGCTCTGCACAAGCCGGTGAAAGACGCAGAAGGCTACATTGCTGAAGACTCTTCTGGCAATGCAGGAGCCTCAATGGCTGCGTACGCTGCCCGCGGGGGACTGAAAGCAAAAATCTACGTCCCAGAAACCGTCTCGGGACCAAAACTCAACCAAATCCGATTCTACGGTGCCGAAGTCGTCAAAATCCCAGGCAGTCGAAGCAAGGTCGCAGAAGAAGCACAGAAACCTGAAAGGCGAAAGTTCTACGTTGGACACATACTTCACCCCCTATTCAGAGACGGCATAAGAAGCCTTGCGTACGAAATAGCCGAACAGTTCAGCTGGCGCGCACCTGAACAGGTTTATCTGCCTGCTTCCGCTGGAACCCTGCTGCTGGGCGTGTTAAGCGGGTTCAAACACCTAGTTGAGTCCAGCGTGATAGAAGCTATGCCATACGTAGTTGCTTGTCAAACAAGCCAAGTTTCCCCGCTGTATCACCGTTTGAAGAATTTGGATTATCATCCGCCCGAAAAAATAACTTCCATCGCCGACGCTCTGGTAAGCGTAAATCCTCCACTCTTAGACCTTATGATCAAACAGCTGAAGGAAGCAAAAGGCGACGCCGTCATGGTTGAGGAAGATGAGATACGAGATGCTTTCAAAGAACTCGCGAGGAAAGGCTTCTTTGTCGAGCCCAGCTCGGCAGTTGCCTATGCAGCCTATAGGAAACAACTTGAATTGAAAGAGGCATCAAAGAAAGATCAGACCGTCATAGTCTTGACTGGGTCCGGTTTGAAAACAACGCTCAAACCAAGCTGACACCCATTTTCTGGAGATTCACGGTGCAAAATCCAACTTTCACCCTGCCAATTCAGAAAAACTTATATTGTAAGGCTGTTTTCATTGTGAACGCACAAAAGGAGGTTTGTTTGAGTTTGTCATCAGCATCAGCTGGCGGCGTACCAGTTCTAGTGTTAAAAGAGGGTTCAAACCGTTCAAGGGGAAAGGAAGCGCAGCACACGAACATAATGGCTGCGAAAATAGTGGCTGAAACTGCCAAAAGCTGT
>PEWI01000140.1 GCA_002779555.1 Candidatus Bathyarchaeota archaeon CG07_land_8_20_14_0_80_47_9
CTACGTCCCTTCCAAAGTAAAGTTGCTTTTCCACTTTAGAAGTCTTAGCGTCAAGGATGGTTACGGCGGCAAGGGTGGAAGAGCCAACATCGACACCAATAACAAACCTTCTACCGTTCACTGGGTCAGGAAACTCTTTTTCAAGAACAACAGCAATCTTTCCATCCCGCAAGAGGGAGATATTTTTGAAACTCCATCCATCTTCAAGAAAGGTGTTAAAACGGTCAAGTTGATTGTCGAGTCGAATAGGAACTACAAAAAACTTGTGAGGAGAATAAGTGATTTTAAAACATGGATTGTCTCTTTCCGATATAACCAGTTTGAACCATCGTTTGTTAATTCGAATAGAACACCTCTTAAAACCATCATTAATTGTCTTTCGCCTAGCCCAAACGTCTTTTCGAGCTTCTTGAACGACGTCAGAGGGCAAAAAGGAGGTTTCACGCATGTTTGAATATGTTAGATGGTGCAAGTGCGTAGAGGATTTAGCATCTGATAAGTGTTTTAATGTTTCATTGAGAACACGAAGATATTCAGCAAAGAAACTGTCGAATATTTCCTGTTTTCTCGACGTCAACTTCACACTGTTAAGCAAGATACACTTTCTCAAGACCTCACCGACATTAGATAGGCTAAAGAAGTTAAAAAGTGTTTCTCAATACCTCCACCCATTAAAATAGGTGGTCTCCTTAAGGCCTTCTATGAAAATGCGGTTTGTTTTGAAAAACGGCTTGAAAGCTTGTCTTTTTGATTAGACTGCCCTTAGGTTTGCGGCTCGTCCTTTCATAAGGCTTTTATATTTGATGGATTTTGGATAAGAGTAATCGAAATGTGAGATTAAGGTGCTTGAATGGAGCCCAGTAAGAAGCCGTTAAACGTGTTGGTCAAGCAGTTGAATGTTGACATTGTGGTCATGTTGAAGAATGGCTGCGAGTATAAGGGTAAGATGATTAAGTGTGACGGGCGCATGAATTTGCTGTTGGAAGGGGCAACTGAAAGCAGGGACGACCAGCTGGTGACTAACTACGGGAATGTTTTGCTGCGCGGGAACAATGTGCTGTACATCAAGTTGGATGTGACCAAGTAGTTATCCTGCCTTCCCCAGTGACGTAGGATAGGGCCTCTTTAAGCTCAACCTTTAGCATGTGTTTGCGTTCGAAGAACCGTGTTATGTTTTTCAGGTCTCTTGTCAGCAGTTCTTGGGCGTTTGGGTGTTCTCTCGTGACGTATTGCGGCCAGTCGATGATGAGGATGTGCATGTCTGGTTTCAGGATGATGTTGTATTCGCTTAGGTCTGCGTGGACGACGCCTGCTTTCAGGTAGGCCTTTTTGACATTGCGAAGTATTTGTTTCAAAACCTTTTCTGGTTTCGAAATTTCCTTGTATTCCGCGAGTTCTGCTCCGTCTATCATTCCCATGACGATGACATGGCGGTTTTGGCTTATCGGTTCCGGCACAGCTACCTTATGTGGATACACCAGTTTGAGAGCCTGGAATTCTTTTTCCGCTGCGAGTCGCGATTGGTAGAGCCAGCTTGCGCTGCGCTGAGTTGTATAGTCTCTTTTGCGTCTGGTTTGGCGGAAGCTTATTCTGCCAAGTCTGTGGAACTTTATGGCTGTGCGCTCGCCCTTCGGGTTTAATGCGTCGAAGACGTCTGCTTCCTTGCCCACTCCCAGGGATTTTCCAAAGGCTTCCAGCACTCCTGCCTTGACGAGGGCGTTGATTGCTAGGCAGTCGTATCCTGAATAGTTCAAAGTGTAGCCGACGTAGGCTCCTGTGATCCGGTAGATGAGTCCCAGCTTGCTGAGGCGACTCAGCCTGAAGTGTGTATCTCTGGCTAAGTCAAGTTTGCTGAACCTTGCAATCTGTTCTTTTGACACGAATTCGTGCTGGCTCATGGCGGTTTCTATGACCTGAAGCACTCTGAGGTCTTCATTTTTCAGGTTTCGAAAGACTTTGACAGCAACATCAGCCGATGACATGAGAAGACTAAGTGTTCGTTTCCTGCTAAAAAGCTTCGTCAAAATCAGACTGTGACAATCTTGGTTGCTTTGACTGACTCCTCAACCATTTTTTCCAAGTCAAGCTTCTCCTCAGCTTTCTTCACAGTCTCCAGTTTTGCTTCCGTGGCTGGCTGGTTGGGTGCAGCTGTGCAGCCTTTGGCCTTGCGGATTGAGATTTCGTAGGTTCCGATTTTCTTGGCAAGAGCTTCTGTTTCGGTCTTGTCAAATCCCAGCAGTGGACGGTGCACTGGGTAGTTTCTTGCAGCTTCGTTTAGGGCTCTCAAGTTAGTCAGTGTTTGGCTTGCCTGCTCACCTATCGCTTCGCCTGTCACTATGCCTTCTGCATTTTCTTTTTCTGCCACGCACTCTGCTACGCGGTACATCATACGCTTGCACAAAAGACACGTCAGTTTTCTTGGGGCATTGTGCATGAACGTTTCGAGGTTTTTCCCATGAGGCACGATGTAAACTCTCTGTGGGTAGCCGATTGACCATTCAAAAAGCTTCTTGGCTTGGTCCAAAGCCTTGGCGGTTGTTTTTTCGTCGGTTAGCGGGGCATTGTCAAAGTAGACTGGGAGCATTGTGCACCCTCGTTTCATTGCAAGCCAGCACGCTACGGGCGAGTCGATTCCGCCACTCAGCAGACAGACGACTTTTGGTTGCGAGCCAACTGGAAAGCCGCCTGGGCCTTGCAGGGTTTCCGAGTAGACATAGGCTTCAGCGTCTCGGATTTCGATGCTTATTGTGTGCTGCGGGTTTGTCAAGTCCACTTTCAATTTTCGGTGCTTCAGGTTCGTCAGGATTTGCTTTCCAACTTCCTTGCAGATGTCCATGCTTGAATAGGCATGGGTTCCGACTCGGTGGCAACGCACTGCAAATGTGCTTTCGTTTTTGGCTGTGGCTCTTGCCAAGTCTAAGGCAGTCTTGATCACATCCTTTTTCTCTGAGGTTGTCCGCCTGGCCGGGGAGACTGACGATATGCCGAAAACTCGGGTCAGTTTCTCGGCTGCTTCCAGCGTTTTTCCAGTCTTTATGTAGATTCTTCCTCTTTTGTGTTCAATTGCTGCAGGAGTGAGGTTGTAATGTTTTAGGACGTTTCTTATGTTTCTCAGAAGCAATTTCTCATAGGCGCGCCTTGTCCATTCGCTTTTAATGCCTATTTCTCCGCCGAAACGAACGATTATCGAGTCGAATTCCGTGAGTCAGCCCAGCTGTTCGAGTAAGCTTACACAGGAAGGGACGTAGCCAGCAGATTTAACAATTATGTCAAGCTGCCGTGCTCCTCTACTCGGAGGAGCTGCCCCTCCGTTATATATGAATGAACGTGTGGAGCAAACCTGTGGGTTCTGTCGCGGTCAGAAAAGGTTTTGGGGTTCAAATCGAATGGTGGCGTAGTCTTCATGGTTGGCTGTTTCATCGAAACTGAGAATTTTCCTTGAGTGCGCTGGGGCACCGTGCACCTGCTGGCTGATTCTTCACAAAGTGATTCAGAGTGCTTTCTCTGCACAAAGCAGAAATCATGCGAACATCATAAACGTACACATGGCCAAACTTGACTTGATATTTCTCGGAACGGGCGGCGGAAGATTCGTAACCATAACCCAGAGACGACGAACCGCTGGAATCCGCATAGTAGGCGAAGACCTCAATTTGCACCTAGACCCTGGGCCAGGAGCCCTCGTACACTCAATCAACGGAGGGCTGGACCCGCAGAAGCTCAATGCCGTCCTTGTCTCGCACAGTCACCCAGACCACTACACGGACGCTGAGGTAATGATTGAAGCCATGACACATGGCATGACCAAGAAGCATGGCGTGCTCGCAGCTGCTAGGAGTGTCTTAGTCGGGAACGAACTGGTTGAGGCTTCAATCTCGAAGTACCATCAGCAAATGGTGGAGCAGAGAATCGAAGCGACGCCAGATGTCAAATTCAAGGTCGGCAACACTGAGATATCAGCCACAAAAGCAGGGCACACTGATCCTGACGCGGTTGGTTTCAGGTTTGAAACCGAATTTGGAGCTTTCGCATACACAAGCGATTCCGAGTATTTCGAAGGCATAGCTAAGTATTATCAACATGTGAGGCTTCTGATGTTGTGCGTGATGAGGCCTTCGGGAAAGCCTTGGAAAGGTCACATGACCACAGACGACGCGATAAGGATAATTGAAGAGACTCGTCCTGAACAAACAATTCTTACACATCTGGGAATGAACATGATATTCCAAGGA
>PEWI01000114.1 GCA_002779555.1 Candidatus Bathyarchaeota archaeon CG07_land_8_20_14_0_80_47_9
TCTTGCATTTGGAAGGCTACGCCTATGCTTTCCGCAAAGTACCCCAGCTTCTCAACGAGTTCTTCACTAGCATCCGCCAAAACAGCCGCAATCTTTGCAGACATCCTTGCTAAGGTTCCCGTCTTGTAAGCGCACATTTGCAGATAGTCATCTTCAACTATCTTGTCAGCATTTGCCATGCCTCTGTGCCATGCAATGTCCATTGCTTGCCCAAGGCTGAGGTTAATCATTTCTTGGACGTAAATCTCATAGATTCTGATAAGTTTCTGTGCTGGAATCTTGTTTCTGTTTTTTATCAACGGCAGAAGCGGCAAGTAGTACATGGCGTTTCCAGCGTTTATGGCTATATCTAGGCCGTAAATCCTGTACGTGCAGGGTTTTCCCCTGCGCAGCTGGGATGAATCTTCTATGTCGTCAACCATCAGCGTACCATTGTGAATCACTTCGGGAATTATGGCGAAATCAACGAAGTCCTCGGAGTTCTTGCCCAAGGCTTCACATATCAACAGGAACAGGGACGGGCGCCATCTTTTTCCGCCTCTGTCCAGAAACTCCCAGATGGGATCGGCAATTGCTTTGTTTAGGGTTTCCAAGTTGTAACCGTAGTTTGGAGGATTAACCCGAAAAAGAACCGCGTTCTTGGAGAACTTTCTTGGAATGTACTTCTCAATGGCCTCGTCGATTAGCGCAGCTTTCTCGCCTAGAAACCTGTCAACATCCAAGGCTCAGTCTCTCCCTCGCCGCGCATAGTCTTCAATGTTAAATCCTCTCGTCCTCAGCCATTCTGCTGTTCGGCCAGTTACCACAAGTCGTGCTTTCTGCAAGTCTCCGGCTGATTCTGCTCCTACAAGAAACATGGCGTTTCTCAATTCCTCCATCAAAAGAGTAAGCGCTTCAACTGTTTCTCTCGCGCCTCTGATCGCCGCGTGCAACATTGGCTGAGAAAGACTTGCTAAGCAGGCGCCTAAACCCAGAGCCTTGGCCACATCTACTCCATTGCGCACGCCGCCCGAGGCAATGACTGGAACTTTCACGGTTTTGCTGACTTCGACGACGCTCGCCACGGTCGGGATTCCCCAGTCCCAGAAGACATCCCCCAATCTGCGCTGAGAGCTGTTTCCACGTTCTTTAGCACGGTAATACTCAACTGCTGCCCAGCTGGTGCCCCCTGCCCCACTGACGTCTATGCCTTTCACGCCTGCAGATTCAAGTTTCCTTGCTTCTTCTGCAGCAATACCTGCGCCTGTTTCCTTGGCTATCACAGGCTTGTCTAGGTCTTCTGAGACTTCACGTATTTTCTCTAGTATCCCTTCAAAGCGTGTTTGGCCTTCTGGCTGAACGGCTTCCTGAAGCGGGTTCAAATGTATGGCTATCGCGTCTGCGTCGATCATTTCTGTGGCTTTTCTGACTTCTTTCAGGCCGTATCCGTTGACAAGTTGCACGCCGCCTAAATTGGCGATTAGGAAAGCTGTTGGCGCCTTTTTTCTGACCACTGCAAAGGTCTTCTCAAGCCTTTTGTCTTCTATTGCTGCTCGCTGGCTTCCGACACCCATTCCTAAGCCCAACTCTTCAACGGCCTCAGCTATCACAGAATTGATTTTCGTTGCTTCAGAAGTTCCTCCAGTCATCGCACCCACAATCAACGGCGCTGCAAACTTGTGTCCAAAAACCGCTGTAGACAGACTTACTTTCTGCTTGTCAACTTCAGGCAAGGCATTGTGGACAAAATGTACATCTTCGAAGCCCGTGGTGATTCTACGCGCCTGAACATTGTGGTTCAAGGAAATTCTGATGTGCTCCGCCTTGCGCTTTTTCGTCTCTTCAGCCAAACCTTCATTCCTTCTCTATCACAGTACTTTTCACGTTATCTCCTTTAAGAGCCTTGCAAACAAGATTCGGCTCTGTGGCATTCACAATAGTTACTGGAATCCCCTGCTCTATTGCGAACAAGAGCTCAGAGACCTTGCCAAACATGCCGCCTGTGACGTCGCGAGTCGTTGACTTCCCAAGTCCGCTGTGGAGCTTCTTCAATTCCCCCAACGTCAGGTGGGTGAGCATCTTTGCTGCCTTGTTGGCTTTCGGGTCAGAGTCATACAATCCGTCTACATCGACGCCTATCACGATACGTTTTGCGTCAAACTGGGAAGCGAGCGTTGCGACTAGCTGGTCCCCTGACAGTATCGTGAACCCCAGCTTCGTGTCAAGAACCGCATCGCCGTAGAGAACTGGCAGAAAACCCATTTTCAACAGCGTCCTCAGGGCTGTGTCTTCGAAACTTTTGATTCTGCCGTTTTCTGTTATTACGCACGAAGATGGCGTTATGCTCACTGCTGGGATGTTGTGCCATATTAGTGAGTCCATGAACAGTCCATTGAGCACGGTCATAATGTGATGAGTTTCCGAAAAACCGATTTTCTGAGCCTCCTCCTTAAACCCCTCTTTTATTCCGTACTTCTGTGCAAGTGGGTGGCCGAAGCTTCCGCCCCCATGGACAACTATCAGGTCTTGGATGCCCGCCTCTTGTATCTCTTCTGACAAACGGTTTATGACAGCGGTTCGCGCCGCAAGCTCCTCATCCTTGTCCGTAATTACCGAGCCGCCGATCTTCAAGATCGTAGGTCTAGGTGTGCTCAATCCTGGCACCTTCATCAGTTTTTCTAGCCATGAAAGGTCTCCCGCCAGCCCTTTGAATGGCTTCTGAAACCTGCTCAAGCTTCTCATTGTTTGCCAACGCTATCATGCATCCGCCACCACCTGCGCCGGTCAATTTCGCACCTAGGGCTCCTGCCTTGCGGGCGGCATTTATGAGCCACTCTAACGATTCATCAGAAACACCGACTCCATAAAGCAGCGCTTGATTGAGATTCATTAACCCGCCTAACGTTTCCAGATCATTCTTCTTGAAAGCATCTAAGGCTCTGAGGACGATTTCGCGCGCCGCCGACATCATGGGCTGCACAACCTGCGGATATCTCTCTTTCATATCCCTCACCTTCTCAACCTGAACACGAGTAGACCTTTCAACTCCTGTGTCGCCAATGACAAGCGGAATGTCCGCCTTCACTTCCAGCGGCTTGAACCCCGTGTCCATTTGGTACAAAAGCGTTCCGCCAAACGTTGAAATTGCAGGATCCACCCCAGATGGTGTGCCATGCACGAGCTTCTCAGCTTCATATGCAATCTTGAAAATGTCTTCCTTCGGCATGTTCATGTCCAAAAGCGCACTTACCGCCGTCGTCACGGCCACGACAACCGCCGCGGATGATCCCAGACCTGCTGCAACAGGAACTGTTGAGGTGATTTCGACGTTTACGCCGACGTTCTCCCCGTATTTTTCCAGCACCCTTCCCACAGCCAGCTCCACTGGTTCAAACTTCAGCTTTGCTTCCCTTGGGTCTCCTTGTTCCACCTTGAAGCTTCTGTTTTCGACGCTTACTGCAAGGCCTAGGTTTGTAGAACGCAGGAAAACGCGTTTGTCGGTGCGGTTTTCGGCTTTGGCGTAGGCTCTCTTGTCTATGGCTAAAACGATGGCGGGTTCACCGTAGACTACGAAGTGTTCTCCGAAAAGGATTACTTTGGCGGGAGCTGAGGCAACTACCCCCATTCTGCACCACTATTTTTTGAAACGGACGGCGGCGTACCCTACTACGCTTGAATAGTCGCCGACGATATCACCACTGGTCTTATAACATAATAATTTTGCCTCTTTCGCTCCTAGGCTTTTTGAAGCGGTGATCAAAGCGGCTATGGGGCCGTATCCGCAGGCAGTGATGTTTTGTGTTTCAACAGTTGAGTAGAACTTCGCTTCGTCCATCGCCTCAACTGCTTCCAGAGCCATTCTGTCCTTCCTTTCTGCCCTTTCTTGCGGTTCATAATGCGTCATGTCTGAAGAGGCGATGACAACCGCGTTCTTGCCAGCCAATACCTTGCCAACCGCTTTTCCAACTTCTCTGGCTGAAGACAGGTCCTGCATGAGAAAGCAGATGGGCACAATTTTGAACTTGGAATCATAAAGGTACTGCAGGAAGGGAAGCTGAACCTCGATCGAATGTTCCATGCTGTGAGCGGAATCATCAACGTCAACTATGCCTGAAACCTGCACGATCTGGTTGGCCACTGCGCTGTCCACTTCAACGTCGCCTAATGGCGTGCGCCAGATCCCTTCATTCATGACCGCCAACGCACTGCCATATCCTGTGTGGTTCGGACCGAGAAGAACCACGACGTCCGGCTTTCCGTCAATGGCTAGCTCGTAGTAGGCGTGGGCTGCGATTGGTCCCGAGAACATGTAGCCTGCATGCGGGCAAATTAGGCCTACCACTTGTCTTG
>PEWI01000088.1 GCA_002779555.1 Candidatus Bathyarchaeota archaeon CG07_land_8_20_14_0_80_47_9
TGGATTTGCTCTACATTCCTGACACGCCAAAAATGCAAGGAGAAACGGGCCGCACCCTGCTTTTCATGCGTAGTGACGATGGCGGCCTAATCAGCGAATATGCAACACGGGATTCTGAAACTGGCAAAATGACAACGGAAACGGTGACTCTCCCAATTAAAGGCGTAGTCACCACGAGCATCGAGGTTATTGCTGGGGCCGCCCTCACTAGCGGAATGTGGACGCTAACAACAGATGCCGACTTAAAATTAACTGAGAGCGTCAAAAAGGAAAAGTTGAAACTACGAGCTGGAAAACATGGCCTTTTACCCGATAAAGACTTGGATGTGTGGCGATGCGCGTTCAAGATTCTACGAACAGAGGAACTATTGGAAGACCCGATAATAATCGAGTACGCTGGAAACTTGGACAAAATAATAAGCAGTGAAAGAAGCGAAAGCAGACGTGACCCCGACAAACTATGCGATTTAATTTGTCTCGTCGCTTGGATGCGCCGCTTCCAAAAAGCCGAGGAAGACCGAGGAAAAGCCGACTTTACCGACTTATACATCGCGTTGCAGATTGGGAAAGACGCTATCCGCGAAACCATGTCCGGGTTAAGCGCGAAAGAGCAAAAGATTCTTGACGCTCTTATCGTTAGGATCGCACCGCTGGGGCTAGGCGTTACCATTCGAGAAATCAGTGAAGAAACAAAAATTGCCCATAAAACAGTTTACAACATTCTCGAACAGAGCTTGCTTGAAAAAGGATATGCCACCGTAGAGAAAGAGGGAAACCGCAACTATTACAAATACTTAACTGGAAAAAGCGGTAAATCTTCGCCCTTCAGCGAAGGGAGTAATGAATTGAAGTCGGATGAGATAATAACCTTCGTTTCAGACGTGATTGGGCATTGCTCCTTGGATAATGGAAACCCGTGTGAGAGAATAATTTTGGTGGATCCCGTGACTGGCGAGCAGGTAACCTTCGAAAGAGAAGGGGAAAACGTAACTGGCAAGGCTGAACCATCAAAAAAATTCACTCCTACAGGTATTGACGGGGAAAGGAGTAATGGCGAACCAAGCCCAACCCAAGCCCCAACCGCTGAACAGACCACTAAACCATTACTCCCTGCCGAAACGGGCGATGAAAACTGTTTCTTATGTTTAAAGCCCATGCCTAGCGATCTGGCTGACACCACGTTCTACCATGGTAAGCGGGTTCATTGTGTTTGTGCCTTGCGGTTGGAAGCGAGAGATGAACAGCCATGACTGGAGTTTGTTCGAGTTGCCTCCAAAAACTACTAACCAAACAATTAGGCTGTCCAGTCATAGCTGAAAACGATGTTCAAACTGAGAGCGGCGAACTGTCTGGCGTAAGCATGAATGGGCGAAACCTAACCGTGATAATCCATGTTGAAAACAGTACGCTTGAATACCGCTTTCGATGTTTGGCTTGGGTTAAGCGGTTAGAGTTTCTAGGTGAGCTGCCGAAAGGCAGTGTGTCAAGCGTGACCAGCAAGGGAAGAGAGGTTGAGCAGCCATGACTATTGAGAAACTTTATCGAAAACGAAAGCGGGACGCGCATGGCAGATACATAACAAGTGCGGGGGTTGAAAAAGAATGAGTGAGGTCGCGGTTGCTCCGCTCTCAGATAAGATGACTACACAAGTTACAGATCCAACACGCGATACAAAACAGTTAGACGGCTTTCTAGGAAAGGTGTTGTGCGGTGCAAGTGTAACTTCTGTAACTTCTGAAACCAAAGAGCTGAGAGAGGTTAAGCCATAATGACGGCTTTAGAAGATGTGATTAGGCCGGGAACGAAGAGAGGCTTAGACTTTGTGGTTTTAGAGGAGCTTAGAAAACGTACAGGGATCATGCCTAATGAAGTGTTGAAATTTGCATTGGCTGAAATGTTGTGTAACGCTTTAGACACAGACGCTACCATGATAGACGTGGATGTGGAGGCTGAAGGTGACCATGTTAAGCTGACGGTTAGAGATAACGGATCAAAGAGGCTTTCTTATGAAGATGTTAAGCTAATCTTAGATTTTGAGAATAAGGCCAGCAGCAAAAGAGGATTTCTAAGGGTAAGCAGAGGCTATCTGGGTAATGCGCTTAAATGTATTTTTGGTTACTGCTACGCGCTAGCGATAGAGAAGGGGCTTACGCCTCCAGACATTGTTATCGAAAGTGGCCCTAACAGATATGTCGTAGCCCTGAAGCCTGACAGAGTTAGAGAGCTCATAGATTCAGAAATAGCCCTAACCAAAAGAGAGAATGTAGAGTACACCACGTTCATTGTGACGCTGCCAGCTAACCCTCAAATCAGCAGCCCTCAACTGTTGAAAGATGTCGTTTTTGCATCTAGCATGGTTAATCCAGATAGGCAAATCAGCCTCAACATCGAGAATGAAAACTGTAGTTTTGGCTGTAGCGAAAAGACGGAGCAGATTAGACAAGAAACCAGCGTTTTATGGTACACAGCGAAACAGTTTGAAAGTCTCTTAAACGATTTTCTCAGGGCTAGACCAGACATAAAACTAGGCGAATTTATAGCTCTCTTCAGAGGATTCACAGGCAAGAAGGTTATCAGGGAAATTCTGCAGAAACTCAACGCTTCTAATCATGATTCTGGAGCCGATAGCCCTGTGCAGTTTTTATCTGCCACGCTTCTCAGAGACATGCCGCAAAAAAGGGTTCCTGAGCTTTTCGGTCTTATGAAGTTGAAGGCTAGAACGGTTAGTACGAGAAGCATAGCGTCTGTGTTAGGCTGTGTAGGTGAAAAGGCGTTTGAGCAGCTCCGTGAGAGACAGGGCTGGAAAAGACTGCGCTATACTAAGATTCCAGCTTTCAGAGTACAATGTCAATGCCAAATCTATAGTAGTGGCCCATGTGGCAGCCTAGACCATGTGGAATTTCCTTACCTCATTGAATTAGCGGTTTTTGACAGGCAAGACGACAGTGAAGGTTTGAAGGTGTATCAATGCGTCAATTTTATGGCTAGCATGGAAGATATTTTCTCTAGAATCTTCGACATAAAATACCGTTTAGGCAGAGTAGGAATCACGGAAACCATGCCTGTAACGGTTTTGCTGCATTTAGTTTGCCCGGTTCTGAATTGGCTGAATTATGGGAAGAGTGGTTTAGATGAGTAGAAACACAAGCATAAGCGGGGCTATAGAAAAAGCCTTCGACAAGATACTGCCGCTCCCGAAACAGCCTAAAATCTACCATGGGCCTCCTCCACATAAACCGTTATCATGGATTCCACACGGCAGTATAGGTGACTGGAATTACGAGCAGAGGCTACAGAGCTTCGCTAACGAAGTGTTGCGCATCAACAACCAGAGAACCAGCCAAATAAAGTACAGTTCAAGAGGCTGGTGTTACCTGCTGGAGGGCTTAGGGAAAATTGATAAAGGAGAGTTTGCAGCTTGCCAAAAAGCCATAAACGACAGCAGAAAGCTAGGGTTCTTGCCTATAGACTTCGTAGCGGAAGATCAGGATCAGACTAGGCATTTTAAAGGGATTCACGTAGCGTCTGAACCACACGTGCAGCTTTCACAGTTGAAAGAAGACGTTGAAACCATGCTCCGCGATTTGCCTTCTAGAACTACAGACTACTGGGTTGGAGAGCGATTTTATGTTATGTTGTGCGTGGAGAAAGGCGATTTGATCAACCTTTTCAAACCAATATGCGATCAATACCATGTGCCTATAGTTTCTAGCAAGGGCTGGGCTCCAATTCTACTGAGAAGTCACATAGCGAATTTAAGCAGAAAAGCAGAGGCTAACGGATTAACACCAGTACTACTGCTTTTCTACGATCATGATCCAGCAGGGCTAAAAATAAGCGGTACTTTCAGAGAGAACCTCAGAGATTGCGAAGGAGGCACAGGCTGGTCTCCAAATGGCCTGATTATTGAACGGTTCGGTTTGAACGCTGAGGATATAGAACGGTATGGTTTAATGTGGATAGAGAATCTTAAAACTAGCTCAGGCAGAACCTCACAGGATTATCGGTATATTGAAACTTACGGCCGTAGAAAGTGTG
>PEWI01000268.1 GCA_002779555.1 Candidatus Bathyarchaeota archaeon CG07_land_8_20_14_0_80_47_9
TTCACCTACGTGCCCGAAGACAGGACACTGTTTCCATGCGACTTCTTCGGTTCCCACACTGCAAAAGGATTGTATGATGACGAGGTAGAGGATTTGATTGTTTATGCTCAACGCTATTTCGGCGAGATAATGATGCCGTTCAGAGTCATGGCTCAAAAGGCGCTGGAAAAGATAAAAGACTTGAAAGTTGACATGATAGCGCCCAGCCACGGACCGATACATAGAAACACCGAACGTATCCTCAGTGCCTACAGGAAATGGTCAAACGGTGAGACTAGACAAAAGGCGATAATAGTCTACGTGACCATGTGGAACAGCACGGAGAAGATGATTCAGCCAATTACAGATGTACTGGCTTCTGAAGGCGTCGAAGTTGTCAAGTACAATTTGGCTGTTGCAGACATAGGTGATGTGGCAAAAGACTTAGTGGACTCAAGGGCCATTGTGCTGGGTGCTCCCACAGTGCTGGGCGGCGCACACCCGCTTGCAGTGTATGCCACGTACTTGGTGAAAGCACTGAGACCGCCATTGAAATATGGAGTGGTCCTAAGCTCGTACGGATGGGGCGGTGGAGCCATAAAGCACGTTCAGGAAGTGTTGGGTCCATCGAAGATAGAAGTCGTTGGAGCATTGGAAATCAATGGCCCACCGTCTGAAAGCAATGTTAAACAGATTGTGGAGTTCGGCAAGGCTCTTGCAGCGAAGATTAAAGGTGAACGGTAAATGAGCGAGGTAAGCGCGGACAAGAAGAGAATGCTTAAAGAGGTAATCAAACAGTTGCACGACGGCGTTCCACCGCAAGAAGTCAAGGAGAAATTCAAGCAGATCCTGAGGGGCACAAGCTCCGAAGACATTGCAAGGATCGAGCAAGAGCTTGTCAAGGAAGGAATGCCAAGGGAAGAACTTCAGAGGCTGTGCGACGTCCATCTTGCGGTTTTCGGCGAACAACTTGAAAAACGGGAATTGAAGACTCCTCCTGGGCATCCAATCAGCATTCTAATGGAAGAACACAAGATGCTTACACAACGCGCAGAAAGACTTGAGGTTTTAGTGAAGATGATTGAAGAAGCCTGCGATGTAGTCTATGTTGGAGACTTGTTAACAGAAGTGCAAGGCATAGTGAAGGACTTTGCAGATGCAGAGAAGCATTACTTGCGCGAAGAAAACGTCCTCTTTCCCATGCTCGAAAAGCATGGAATCACAGAGCCGCCTGCAATAATGTGGATGGAACACAACCAGATACGAGACATAAAGAAGAAACTCCGCAGTCTGGTTGAGAATTGGAATGCCATAAGCTTCTACGACTTCAAGACACAGCTAGGCGAAGCTGCCAAACCCTTATGCAGCACTCTGCCAAGTCACTTTTTCAAAGAGAACAGCATACTCTTCCCCGCTGCCTTACAGGTGGTCACAAGCGAAGAATGGGAAGAGGCTAGGAAAGAATTTGACGAGATTGGATACTGCTGCTTTACACCGCCACATGTCACAGCCGCACTGCAGACTGAAAGTCGAAAAGCCGGAACAGCCGCTGAAGGTCTGTTGCAGTTTGAAACAGGAAGCCTCTCAAAGGAAGAAACTGAAGCCATTCTGGACACGCTTCCAATTGACATTTCCTTCATAGACAAGGATGACCGCGTGAAATACTTCAACAAGGCTGAGAAAAGAATCTTCGTGCGCACCAAGGCAGTCATCGGCAGAGAGGTGCAAATGTGCCATCCACAGAAAAGCGTTCACATCGTGAACAGGATTATCGAAGCCTTCAGGAAGGGCGAAAAGGACTCGGCTGAATTCTGGATCACGCTGGACAACCGTCTTGTTCACATACGCTATTTTGCTGTGAGAGACAGGGAAGGCAAGTATTTTGGAACCATGGAAGTCACGCAGGATTTGACTGACATCAAAAAAATCGAGGGGCAGAAGAGGCTACTGGACTGGGAAAAATAGCCTCAGCCGATGTTGCGGAACCTGTTCAAGCCTATTTCTGATGCACGTTTTGACAGCAAATCTCATATGTCTTCAAATCACAAATAGACGGTGTAACTGGGATGATTACGGATATGGGATTTGTTAGGGTTACATTCACAAAAGACCTTGGACCGGGAAAAATGCTAGGCGTCGAGGCAAACGGCAAACAGATTCTCCTCGTCAACCTGAATGGAAAGTATTACGCTATAGGAAACAAGTGCGCCCACAGGGGATGCATGCTCTCAGAGGGTGAACCCCAAGGAGAGATGTTCTGTGCACACGCCATAGGTCACGTTTCGCCGTCCAGACGGGAATAGTCATGACTGGACCAGCAAAGAGGCTAGAACCACAGTTTGAAGTCAAAGTCGACGGAGGACAGATTTCAGTCAACGCCTGAAACAAGAAATGGATATCGCGCGCTCAACACAGCATTTGAACAGGCAGTAGGCGCCTCTGAGTCAAACTTAGAAAAGGAAAGCGGCATAGGAAAAGGTTTTTAGTCAAGGTGTCATATGAAACATGCAAAAGATTAGATGATACTGTGAGAGTGGAATGAATGTCAATATTTGCGGCACCAGGAGCATACGATCGTGCCATAACGGTTTTCTCGCCAGATGGACGGCTGTTCCAAGTCGAGTACGCGATGGAGCTCGTTAACCGCGGAGCCACAATCTTAGGAATAAGATGTTCTGAAGGAGTAGTTATAGGAGCAGAAGAAAATGTTGAACCTCTTGAAGAGGAAGAATATTCATGGAAGATTTTCAAAATTGATGAGCACGTCGCCGCAGCCATAGTCGGTCTGAGCTCAGACGCGCGCATACTCATAGACCAAGCAAGAGTGTACGCCCAGAGCAACAGGCTAACCTATGACGAACCGGTAGATGTGGAAGTGATAACCAAAAGGATATGCGACATCAAGCAGCTCTACACGCAGCATGCAGGCGTAAGACCATTCGGAGTCTCGATAATCTTCGCTGGAGTTGACAAGACTGGAACCCGCGTATTCGGAACCCACCCCAGCGGAACATACAGAGGATTCAAAGCTACTGCACAAGGCGCAGGAAGAGAGACGGTGGTAGGCATACTCAGAGAGGAATACAAGGAAAACATGAATCTAGAAGAAACCACGAAACTCGCCGTAAAATGCTTGGCAAAAGCCCTAGAAGCAAGACAGTTACCGCCCAGAATGAAGATAACCGTTATTCCTTCCGAAACCAAAAAAATGGAAACGATGAGCGACAGCAAGATCGAAGCTTACGTCAAAGAGTTAGGCGCGGGCAAGTGAAACGGGGATGGGTGAAAAATACACCACTGCGCGCATCACAAAAGGCAGCGACCACTTCGAAATTCTTGTTAACCCAGAAAAAGCCCTAGACTACCGAATGGGAAAATTGGCCGCTATAACCGAAGTTCTAGTCAGCGAGACCATATATTCAGACGCAAGCAAAGGCACAAAAGTCTCGGAAGAAAACCTGCGCAAGGCCTTCGGCACGATAGACTCGCTCAAAATCGCAGAAACAATCCTGAAGACAGGAACACTGCAACTCACAACCGAACAGCGCAGAAAGATGGTTGACGAAAAGAGAAAGCAGATTGTTGACTTCATAACAAGGCAATGCGTCGACCCGAAGACAAACCTTCCGCACCCGCCATTAAGAATAGAAAACGCCATGGAGCAAATCCACTATTCAATAGGCCCGTTCAAACCAGTTGAGGAACAGGCAAAAGACATAATCAAACTCTTACGAACCATCCTGCCTCTTAAAATGGAACAGGTATCCGTGGCCGTCACGGTGCCAGCCCAATACTCTGCAAAAGCATACGGAACGATAAAGGGGCTCGGAACGATAAAACGTGAAGAATGGCGTGCAGACGGCTCATGGTATGGCGTGGTAGAAATGCCAGCAGGTTTATATGCTCCATTCCTAGGAAAGCTAGGCGATACAACGAAAGGAAATGGAGAAGCGAAAATAATCTCATAGTTGAATGTTTAACATATGACTGTTAGGTGTGAAATTATGCCAATATTTTTTGAAACAAGACAGCTTGTAACACCCGGAGACTTGATTGCCGAGGGTGAATATGTTGCTGGAGAAAACACGTATAAGGAAAACGAGAAAATCTACGCTTCACGCCTCGGACTTGTGGAAACCGAAAACAAGAAAGTCAGTGTTGTAGCACTAAAAGCCTTTTACATCCCTAAAGCAGAGGACATAGTGATAGGAACAGTTGTGGAAGTTGGATTCAACGGCTGGACGGTTGACATAAACGCGCCTTATTCAGCTATCCTGAGAGCGGGAGACGTGCTGAGCAGGCCGTTCAGACCGCAGAAAGATGACTTGTCACAGGTCCTCGACATGGGAGATTTAATCGTAGCAAAAGTCGCCTCCTACGACAGGACACACG
>PEWI01000035.1 GCA_002779555.1 Candidatus Bathyarchaeota archaeon CG07_land_8_20_14_0_80_47_9
AATTAAATCTACACCAATTGGCTGATTTTGGAAAAGGTCTGGAGACGTCGGTGGGCATTGATTTCGGCAAGTAGCGCGCGTGGTAGAGTGGTAATTGCTTCAGATGCTAGTCCTATTAGAGAATACACACGACATGGAAAAACGGGATTCTTGTTCCGAGATCAGAAGGAAGTGTGTATTCGTACCTGAAGAAACTATTAAAAAACTCTGGCTTGACCGGAAAAACTGAAGAAAGAGCAAGAAGAGAAGCAGAAAACTATGACTGGCAAGTAGTATTGAACAGATATGAGAAAATGTATAAGAGTATTGTAAATAACAGAACAATACCTAACAAGTAACTGCGCACGCGCACATGCGTGGATGATGACGCAATTGCTGGCATATCTATTCCTTAGTTCCTAGGACGGATTGGGAAGAAGTTGATGGAAAAGCCTAAGGTATCTGTAGTAATACCAACTTACAACTCAGGGAAGACTCTGGAAAAGTGTCTTAAAAGCGTAGAGAATCAAACCTATCCTTCTTACGAGATAATAGTCATTGATAGCTTCAGTAGCGATGGCACACTGCGCGTTGCAGAGAAATTCAGAGCAAAAACAATACAGCAGAGAAGCAATCCTGCTCTGGCTAGGAACATTGGAGTGACTAATTCCACTGGAAAATATGTGCTATTCTTGGATTCAGATCAGGTCTTGTCTTCATCAGTTATAGAGGAATCTGTTGAAAGATGTGAGAAAGAAAAGGCAGTAATGGTAATAATTTCGGAGGTTTTCGTAGGCAAAGGGTTCTGGGGCTCTTGCTCCGCCACTTGGAAAAACTACTATCAAAAGGTCGAACGCTTATACAAGAACAACGTTAGCCTATTTTCTGGCGAACCGCGTTTCTTTGCTAAAGAATGCCTAACGAGCGTCGGTATGTTTGACACCGCACTGATTTGGGGAGAAGACTATGATCTTTACGAAAGACTGAAGAAAGCAGAAGTTAAGGAAACAATATGTAAATCCAAGATATACCATTACGAACTTGAATCGATCAAAGGAATTTTGATCAAAAACCTTCGTTACGGGGAATCCATGCCGACTTTCATGCAGCAGACCAACAAGCAGTTCTTTCCTAGAATGCTTAAGCATGCATTCTTGACGTTCAGAGAAATTCTTAGCGACTTCAAAGGAGTTCCTACCCTAATTGTTGGATGTGGAATCCTACTGTGCCTGAAAACGTGTAGCATTGTTCTAGGGCTGATGACAGGTTTGGTACCAGTTAGGAGCAAAGACTGACGTGAGGAATTATCGAGATAGAGCAACTAGACGAGACGGTAGCGTATAAGAGAAGAGATGCCGCAAACAGGAAAGATTTGCCTGAAGAACGAAATGCTTTTCTTGCTTTAGTCAAATCTATGGTTGAGTAAGCTTGAATTCACTGGCTTTTGTACAGAGCATGTTCCGCGAATACTACGCCAAAGACTTTACCCCAAACCAAAGCATCCCAGCAATCGAAAAACGCGAATTTGGCTTCGTCTCATTCGAAGGCTGGATGCTCCGCCACAAAAGCTTCAACAACACAGACGAGTTAGCATCCTTTCTCCGCGACACAGTTCCACAACATGCGTACGTGTCGGGCGCCTACTACGAAGACCCAGAAGCCGAAATGGAAAAGAAAGGCTGGCTCGGAGCAGACCTAATCTTCGAAATCGACGCTGACCACATCCCCACCCCCTGCAACAAAGTCCACGACGAATGGACATGCAACAAATGCGGCTTCTCAGGAAAAGGAATCGTACCCGAAAAATGCCCCGCCTGCGGCGGCGAAAAATTTGACGATCGCACATGGATATGCGAAGTCTGCCTTGCCTCTGCAAAGTCCGAAGCTATCAAGCTCCTAGACATGCTCACACAAGACTTCGGCTTCCACGAAAAGGAGATACGCCTATTCTTCTCGGGACATCGAGGCTACCACATCCACATCGAAAGCGAAACCGTCAAAACCCTCGACTCAGTCGCACGCAAGGAAATCGTCGACTACGTCAGCGGCATAGGCCTTGAAACCCCACTTCACGGACTAGACGAAAACAACCTGAGAAACCTGGGTGTAAATGACTCTGGCTGGCGCGGACGAATCGCCAAAGGAATGCACAACTTCATCCTCAACGCCAGGCCAGACGACTACAAAAACATAGGACTGGAGAGACCCTCCGCCACTTCGATAATGAAAGCCATAACAAACAACAAAGACGCAATCCTCAAAAGCCTGAGCGGGTCACAACCTTGGAGAACAATCAAGGGAATCGGCCCAGAAACATGGAAGAGAATCATAGAACACTCCGCAAAACAGCAAACCGCCAACGTAGACACCGTCGTAACAACAGACATTCACCGTCTGATCAGACTGACCGGTTCGCTGCATGGAAAAACGGGTCTAAAGAAAGTTGAGTTTCCCGCCGTAGCCATAGACAGCTTCGACCCATTCAAAAGCGCGATAGCCTTTAAAGCAGGCACGACAACCGTTTCCGTCTCCAACGCACCAGAGTTCAGACTGGGTGACGAGACATTTGGCCCCTACCAAAACCAAAAAGCCGACTTACCAACTGCAGCAGCCATGCTTCTCATCTGCAAGAAAAGAGCAGAGGTAGCGGAGTAAAATGTACGCCGAGCTATGTGCAGTCTGGAAACAAGAGCTTGAAAACGCCGAACTGGAAAAGCTTCCTCCAGACTTCTACTCCACCGTTGCCGATTACCTGAGAAGGCTCAGAGAAGAAGGCCGAATGCTGGACAAGAGAACAGTGAAGGCAACTCTCCTCAGAAAAGAGATGCGAAACGTAAGACACATGGTTAGAGGATTGATTGAAGCCCGCTACCGAAAAATCGTCAGAAAACTGTCTGCAGGCGAGGAAATCCCCCCTGATGTCTTGACGCCTGAAGAAGAAAAAATATGCCTCAGAGTCTCCCCGCTAGCAGAAACAATGCAAAACTTTGCCAAAGAGATTCTTCGAGGCCGCCTGACCGACGTAGACGTTCAGCACCAACATAAGAGAGCCGTCCTGCGCTTCCTGAAGGATGTCCCGGCAATAATCGGGGCAGACATGAAAACCTACGGCCCGTTCATGGCTGAGAATGTTTCCTCAGTGCCCGTCGAGAACGCGAAAATCTTTGTCAAGCAGGGCTTGGCTGAGAAGGTTGAAACTGAGCAGTCATAGGCGCGCGCCGCAAACACAACAAATCGTTGAGGAATAAATCATATATCGCTCGTTTTCAGATATTTCAACTGGAAGAGGGAACCGGCTAAAGACGGGAGAATACAAACCAACCGCGGGGAGCTGCTTTCGTGAAAAACAGAGCAAATGACCTTAGCTCATATTACATGACTTGCAAGAACTACTTTACCGAACTGCACAAAAAGGAGTTTGGCAGCTGGTTCTTAGCATACTACTCCTCACTAAAAGCAAAAGATGGTTGGATACTTGATGTAGGCTGCGGCGTTGGTCAAGTTGTTAACCAGCTTGTGCAAAATGGGTTCTGCGCGATAGGCGTTGACATTTCCCCTGTTGGAATAAAGGTTGCCGCGAGGCAGGGCGCAGGGACTTTCGTTGTAGCCAGCGTAGACAACCTCCCATTTCAAGACAGCAGTTTTGCATCAGTAGGATTCTGTGACTTCTTGGAACACACAAGTGATCCTGAGGTGTGCCTAGGTGAAATAGCAAGAGTGTTGAAACCTTGTGGGACGCTTGTTGCCTCAGCACCAAATTTCTTGCGAGTTATAGGCCTAGGTCGTGAGTATCACTGGCATATGTCAGGTGTGAAGCAAAAATCATCAAACCTCTGCAACTTGTTGCGGAAGGCCGTTTTGTCCAAGCTATCGCCTCAAATGATGCGGTTTGAGTTTATGCTGCCGCAGCTAGACCCCAAAGGACGAGGGGGCGACCTGGATGCTATATGTGTCACAAACCCGATCGACATGAAGTTTCGACTAAGGAAACTGGGCATTCGAATCACCGGGGAGTCTGCGGCTCCAAACTACCCTCGGGGAGTGGTCAAAATGCTTGGGATGGTCCCATTTGTTAGGAGCATTTCTGGTCACACTTTTCTTGTTGGAATTAAAGTGACATGCGGTGGGCATAGAGAGGAAAAGAGTTCATGATAGAGCTGAGAGGGTTGATGCATACAGGTAATGGTGCGCTGGCTTGTCCCTAAATTAATTAATGTAGTTGGGGTCTCGTATTTTGTGAGCTACGTCCAAGCTTAGGAGGTGAATCCTAGCGGGACAAGATGAACACGAGACCCTTGAAACCCTCTTTCGTAACGTTGACTTAAGCTTTGCTAGGAAAGTCTTGCGCGGATGCTTCCATAC
>PEWI01000091.1:0-547 GCA_002779555.1 Candidatus Bathyarchaeota archaeon CG07_land_8_20_14_0_80_47_9
TGATTCCGATAAAGACGCAGATTCATTCAGATCATTTCCAAGTCGGAAAGAAGCCCGTCATGGAAGACGTTCAAAACGACCTGAACGCCCTAGGCAACGAAGGATGGGAACTTGTCAGCGTCCAAGACATCCGCCTCCCAGACGGCAGAATGTTCACGGTCGCCTACCTCAAAAAACAAAAACCCAAAAGAGAAGGGTAAACCGCCAACAGCTTGACTTCCGCAAAAGACAAAAACTGCCAAACCTAGCCCAGCCCCTAAAGCTCTTTCAAGAGACTTAGGAACTGGTCTTTCTTCTCAAAATTCCCGTTCTTTTCCGCTTCCAAAATCGCGTGCTGCACCCACCTTCGAAGCTCAGGATAAAAACCCGCTTCAACAGAGTGCTTCCGCTCCGCTCTATTAGTCCGCGAACGTGCGGACCTGTTCGAACGCTCTTTCATTATTTCCATGTTTTTCACCTCACTTCCATTCATACATAGTAGAACCTTTCAAGATCAAGATGACAAAACTTACGGTCTGAACCTTCGCTTTTGCCTCTGTTCCTCTCT
>PEWI01000091.1:568-4334 GCA_002779555.1 Candidatus Bathyarchaeota archaeon CG07_land_8_20_14_0_80_47_9
AGAATAAACGCCGTCATATATTAACATATTTGCGGAATCAGAAGCCATTGACCCGACATCTGGCAACACTCTACAAGTTTTATCTATCGCATACAAAGACTATTTACTTGTCATCACCTTTTATCCTGTTAAGCGTGACCGCTATGGCGTATAAAATCAAATACTACGAGGAAGCCGACATCCTGA
Source organism: Candidatus Bathyarchaeota archaeon CG07_land_8_20_14_0_80_47_9 (assembly GCA_002779555.1). Lineage (GTDB taxonomy): Archaea > Thermoproteota > Bathyarchaeia > Bathyarchaeales > Bathycorpusculaceae > 20-14-0-80-47-9. Next base: position 755 of record PEWI01000091.1, read on the forward strand.
CAATCATACTCAAAGGCAAAGGCAAACTCTCCCACGCCGAAGAGGTAGGCGACATCATAGTACACTTCGACAAAAACGAAAAACCACTTTTCATAGAAATACTCAAAACCAGCAAGACAATCCCACTCATGGTTGAAGGCCTAGCCAAGAAAGAAATCATAGCCGCCTGACCAAGAACAGCGTGAAGCCTCAATTCAACCGATATATGGTGGCTACTCAACCTCTGTCAACCCCTATGCTTGAGCTATAGGGAATGCAAAACTTCTGGCCATGCTTCTGACAACATTCTTTTACATGTGAAGGCTATGCGATACCGAAACTTGGAAACTGGGGAGAGAACACTGCCCTCTATTCTGTTGTTTGACGTCGTTTTACTCTTGTTACTTTGAATTTGACAGGGTCATGCGAGTCTTGGCAGCTTAGCTCTGTTACTTTGCTCATCCAATCATCTTCTGCCAATTCTCTTGAGAGACAAGTAAGATATGGTGTAAGAGAACTCAATGCATAAAGGCAAACGTTGTCTGACTCTTGTAGTACTATGCTTGCATCGTCTATTACTATCTTGTCACCGACCTTGTAGTTAACCGCACATTTCTGAGGAACATGAACAACTTCGAGCACTACTCTATACATGTAGACACACAAGAAGCAATTGTAGTGCATATTCGATATAAGCCTACTCTAGGAGCTACTTTAACGTGAAAACTCTGCCCCCATTTATCCTTCTAATAGACCCAAACGTACTTTGTTGACTCCCAAAACTTCCGTTATCGCTACATTCACAGATTCGGCAGAAGTTAATAACAACGCACATATAGGGAGTGTAAACCCCACAGAACATGCATCTTTTCACCAATTCAGACATTGTCTTGTCGTGTTATGTCCACAGTTTGAACGTCTATAGAAGAGTAGCTCTTGATAAACCGCGGTACACGCAAACCCGCACTTCCTTCATAGACAGAACGCACTTCCTGAAACGCGTCATTATCAGCCAAAGTCAACGCGGCAACACGATCCAACAGAACCAAAATCCTGCATAGAATGTGACCGATGCTGGCTCCCTTTTTTCGTCAGCGATTTAAATATGGAAAACACCTACACTGTAACATAGGCGGAACAGAATGAGGCTTGGCAGTTATCTCTCGAAATATGCTGAATTGAAAGCCCTGTACGAGATTGCTGAGCACGATTACAAGACTAAAGGGCTTGTCCATCACAACTGGAACCACATACTCCGCGACCTAGCCAGAGGCGTCACAATCGGCGAAACCGAAGGCGCCAACGTGAAAATCGTCCTAGCCGGCATATTACTCCACGACATAGGCAGGCTTCATCCAGAACAGTCAAAAGACCACTACGTTGCAGGCATGAAGACAGCACCAAAATATCTCAAGAGCGCCGGCTTCATAAAGGATGAGACTGACCAGATAGTTCGCTGCATAAAAGCCCACGGACCAAGAGGACTGGAAGAACCCGAGACCCTCGAAGCAAAAGTGTGCTACGATGTGGACGTTCTTTCACATTCATGCGGAGCCGTTGGCGTCGCCAGAGTCTTTCACTTCTTCATGGCAGAAGCAAATTTCACGGTCAAACAGATGATGAAAATAGGCAGCGGTAAAAGAGGATCGAGAAAAAGCTTCTACACCCAGACTGGGAGAAAAATTGGCCAGAAAGGCTATCTGAAAGCCAAGAGGTTTTGGAAAGAACTAGGCAAGAAACTGGAAGAAGAGGAGCAAGGCGTCAAAAAGATCATTCCAGAATACGAGGGCGATTAACAGAAAAGCGTTACCTTTCTCTTTTTCCTTGAATGAACTCCTCTACTGATTGCTTCGCCAGCGAGTCAGGAACTTGAATCGGCGGATGCTTAAACGCGTAAGAACTGATACTCAACAACTGCCCGGCAATCTTCCTGTCCAAAGCCAACTTAACCGCGCGAATAATGTCAATCACAACGCCGGCACTGTTTGGCGAATCCTCAACCTCCAACTTCACCTGAATCGTCAAAGGCCTATCCCCAAACTTCCTACCCTTAAGCCACAAGTAACAAATCTTCTTGTTCCCCAAAAACGGCACATAATCCGAAGGCCCGATACGAGTGGGCAAATCATACGGCACCAAACTCGTAACCGCTTCAGTCTTGCTGATCCGCTTAGTCTTCAACCGCTCCTCAACCGTCATGTTCAAAAAATCAGTGTCCCCGCCGAGATTCAGTTGGTAAGTCTCATCAATAATCACGCCCCTGTCCACACAGAGCCTCGCCAAATTGCGATGAAGGATAGTCGCACCCACCTGACTCTTAATGTCATCCCCAGCAACCGGAAGCCCTCTTTCCTCAAACTTTCTGGCCCACGCCTGATCAGAAGCAATGAACTCGGGCATGCAATTGATGAAAGCACAACCAGCATCCAAAGCCGCCTGAGCATAGAAACGACTCGCATTCCTGCTTCCAACAGGCAGATAATTCAAAAGTATCTCTGTCTTCGCCTCCTTCAAAGTCTCCACAACATCAACAGGCTCAACCTCAGCCTCAGCATAAACGCTGAAAGGCTCCCTCATATGCGGCGCCACACCGTCAAGAACAGGTGCAGCGAAAACCTTCACTCCCAAGCTGGGCACATCCGCAAACTTGGCGCAGCAGTTCGGCTCCGTGAAAATGGCCTCACTCAAGTCCTTTCCGATCTTGTTTCTGTTCACTTCGAAAGCCGCCACAAACCTAACATCCCTAATGTGGTAGTCGCCAAAATTGACGTGCATGAGCCCAGGCACAGACGCATCTCCCGTCGCATCCCTGTAATACTGCACTCCTTGGATGAGCGCAGACGCACTGTTCCCCACGCCTACGACGGCCACACGAATCTCGGGCAAACCAACAATCCCCCTCTAACTGTTAAGCTAACGCTTTAACGAACGCCTACTCTATAACTTTTTCTAGAAACATGACAAGATTAAAAGGCAACCTAAAACCACAAGAGACTACAGAACAGGTTGACCCTTCATGGACGAAAGCCAAGTAAACGTGAAATATGAACCCTTCCAAGAAATCGTGATCATGGAAAAAGACTTCTTCCCAACCGCCGACGACATCGCCAGATTCGCCTCAATCATCGCCGGCGGCAAAACCGCAGGACTGTACTGGGCTGAAGGCGTCGTTTTCCTTTACTTTCCCCTTCCAGCATCAACAGAAACGACGGCAAAAGCGCTTGTGCAGGACAAGCGGGTTTACTGGACTTTTGTCGGCTACTCCCTCATGCCGAAATACCAGCCAGTGATCGAGACCAAAGAGAAAATAATCGTTCCAGTCATCAACATGTCCTCCAACGCGTTGCTCAAGAAAGTGGCAAGTTGGCTCAAAGACCAAAAATAGACTCCGCGCACAAAACCCGCCATTTCTAAAACCAGACAAGATCAGCTTGGAGTTTCAACCCGTTGCCCACTCTATGTATCAAAGGAAAGATTTCCACTGGAAAAGGCGAAGGAGCACAATTCGTCAAGCTTCCATGGGTAAGAAAACAGATAATCCAAAAACTCGGCTTCACCCCCTTCCCAGGAACACTAAACATACGACTAACCGAAGACGGAA
>PEWI01000269.1 GCA_002779555.1 Candidatus Bathyarchaeota archaeon CG07_land_8_20_14_0_80_47_9
TTTCAGCGGCTATCTCGTCGTATATGTCTACCAACCTGTGGTCCAGTCTCAAGAAGTCTTCTTCTGACACGAAGATGTCGTAAATGCGGTAAATGTTGTGCTTGTACAGCATGTTGTCGTCCACAATCCAGTGTCCCTTGTAATGATGCCCGCCAACAGCCTCAATAGCATCGTGAACCATGTTTGCACCTGTGCTCACAAGCACATCGACGAATCTCTCACGGATCAGCTTCGCAATGAGCGAACGCATTCCCGCAGGCACAACCGCACCTGCCAAGGCCAAGTATATCGTGCACTCCTCGTCCCTGACCATTCGCTCGTAAATGTCGCACGCCGTGGAAAGTCTGCCAGCGCCGAAGGAGCCTGAATTCTTGAACTGCTGAATCAGCTCATCCACGGACAGTTTCCCGTTGATTTGGATGTGTTTCACGGGGTCCTGAAGAATGTCTTCGTTTCGCATCAGAATTCACGCACGCACACCTTTTTCCCACTGATTAGAGAAAAGCCTTTCTATAGTGGCAGACGCGATTTCGAAGTCGAAATTCTCAGACGCACGCTTCAGACCGCGAGCTCATTTGACGACTAGAACTGGACACGCCGCGTGGTGTACCACGCCGTCGGTTACGCTTCCTAGGAGTAGCTCTCTGATCCTGCTTATGCCTTTAGCACCGATGACAATCAAGTCGAATTTGCCTTCTTTCGCAGCTCGCACGATCTCCTGAACCGCATGCCCTTCCACAAGCATCGTCTCGACCTGAACCTTTTCAGCCTTAGCTTTCTGTTCACCCTCAGCCAAAACCCGGCGACCTGCCTCACGGACAGCCTGAGCCACTCTGGAAGCTTCCTCCGCCGTTATGACTGAGACTCCTGCGGGGCTGAAGGTCGTTGGTTCAGGCACGATTATTGGTCTTACGGCAACCGAATACACGTGAATTAGTGTTAGTTTTCCGCTGAACTCTTTTGCTATTTGTGTCGCCGTTTCCAGGGCTTTCAATGAGTGTTCAGAACCGTCCAGTCCTACCAGAACATTTTTGAACATTCACATCAGCATCCTTCAAGAATACTACTGGCGACTTTAGGGATATAACTTTTCAACGTCTATTTGGAAAAACGGTTGACACGCAGACTGTGACTGGATAGCAGAAGAATAGGGCTTAAGGCTTGAAAGTCGACGCTGAGTCTTACAGTAGCGTGAAGTAGGTGGATTTGACTTTTCCTTTCTGGTCTACGACAACTTCGAATTTCTCTGCCCACGGATGACCCTCAAGGTCGATGGGGCACGTGCCTCTGACTATCCAGCCTTCGGCCTTCTGTTCAATCGTGGAAACGTCAATCCTGTCCGTGCTTTTCTTCTTCTTAATGATTTCAACAGCGATTTCTTGAACAGATACTCGGGAAACTTCCTTCATGTAAGCTCCTCCGACTATTGCCTCTGTTATTTGAATTGTGAGGGCATTAAGGGTTATGAATGGAAAATCGTTAGTGAAACTACGCATAGTCTCAAATGCGCATATGTGCACGTTGTGATATATTCAACAAATTATAAATCAACGGTTACGCAAGTTCCACGCTGAGGCACAGATTAGGAAAAGGAAGTTCATGAGCGAGAAGAGAAGGATGATAGTTCACGTTGACATGGACCATTTTTTCACAGCTGTTGAGGAAAGGGAACATCCAGAATTCAAGGGCAAACCAGTGGTCGCGGGAGCCGACCCTAAAGCTGGAAAGGGCAGAGGCGTGGTGAGCACGTGCAATTATGAGGCAAGAAAATTCGGCGTCAGGTCAGGCATGCCCATTTCTAAGGCTTGGCAACTCTGCCCAGAAGCTGTATACCTACCCGTGAACTACGAACTTTACGCGCGAGTGTCAAACGAGATTATGGGAATACTACGAGGATACTCGGACAAGTTTGAACAGTGGGGCATAGACGAAGCCTTTCTCGACATAACCTCAAGAGTGAAGGAGTACGCCGAAGCTGAAGCCCTGGCAAGACAGATGAAAAACGAAATCCACGCAAAGCAAAAGCTCACGTGCTCCACAGGTGTGGGACCAAACAAGATCATCGCCAAAGTAGCGAGCGACTTCCAGAAGCCTGACGGCCTCACAATCGTCAAAGAAGAGGAAGCCGAGAAGTTTCTAGCTCCGTTGTCTGTGCGGAAGCTTCCCTGGATCGGACGGAAGACCGAACAGAAACTCGATGCTCTGGGAATCAAGACGATAGGCGAGCTGGCTCGCTACGATCCGACTGTGTTGACGGAGCACTTTGGCGCCATGGGAGCTCAGATGTATTTGATGGCTCATGGGATTGACAGAAGCGAGGTTGAAGAAAGAGGCGGGATAAAGTCTCTCAGCCGCGAGTTGACGTTTGAGGTGGATACGGGTGATTTTGGGCTTGTCTTGAATAATCTGGATAGGCTTTCGGAACAGGTGCACGAGGACGTTTTGAGGCATGGCCTTTTCTTCAAGACTGTCACCGTGAAGGTGCGTTACGAGAATTTTGAGACTCACACGCATGGCAAGACGATGCCTTTCATTACGAACCGCCTGCAGGATTTGAAGAAGACAGCCAAGGAGCTGACGCAGGCTTATCTTAGGCCTGAAAGGAAGATACGGCTCATAGGCGTTCGGGTTTCAAGCTTCACATCGGCAGAGAAACAAAAAACGCTGGCCTGAGTTGTTCTTGTCTCATCTCTGCTTTATGTCCGGGTATTTTTCCCTTATCGTCTCATCCGCTATCTTGGCAATCATCGCATTCGATATCAGCACGTATTTGACCCCTGTTAGGTCGGCCAGCTCTGCTGGTTTCTGGTCTTGAGTGACGAGTAACAAACCGTTGACTCTGGCATACTCCACAACGTCTTTGTCCTTCGCACCTTTTAAACCTACATCCTGAGCCGCTACGACATCCCAGCCGAGCGTCTCAAAGTACTCCTTCAAACCCGCGTACATCTCGTCAAGCAGAAGCCTCAACACAACCACCATCTTGTACATCGCTATGAATTGTGCACGGCTGTTTAGAAACTTTTCTTAAAACACAAGCTTCAATTCTCGACCCCTATATATACAGGGTAGTCACCGCAAAGCAAGAGGCGTCCATCCACAATAACTTGAAACCTTATTTCCACGATGAAGGGAGGATGTCTCCTGCACGAGTGCCATTTTTTTCTCTTGCATTTTGAGAGCCCGATTCATAGTTGGCTATTCCATAACATTGCCTTGGTCTTAACCTTCACGCAAAAATTTATAGAACCTTGTGCAAAACCACACTCAAAGGAAAAGGATGATGTCATGAAAGAGAGAACCGCAAGTAATGTTCATGAGGCTTTTGTCGGCGAAGCCAAGGCCTATCAGAGGCTTCTGATGTTTGCAAAGAAAGCTGAAGAAGAGGAGCTGCCGCAGATAGCCCACTTGTTCAGAGCCGTCGCTGCGGCTGAAGGTGTCCACTCGCGCAGGCATTTCGCCCTGCTTGAGTCTGTTGCAGACACGCAGACAAACTTGGAGAGAGTGTTCCAATCGGAAAACGCGGTGAATGGGGTTCACTATTTGAGAATGCTTCAGGAAGCCGAACAAGACGGCGAAGAAACAGCTGCGCTGGTTTTTTCGCAGGCTCGCGACGTAGAAGCGGAACATGCCAACCTTTACAAGAGAGCACTCAACGACGTGATAGCACAGCGTTCCACAGAGTACTACGTCTGCACGATCGATCGAGCCTAGGTAGAAGAGGTTTTGAGGCCAAAATTCCAGGGTGATAGTGTAGGTGCCCGTTTTGTTAATGTATCAAGCATTAGCATAGCAGTTAGCCATTAAATGATATTTGTTGGGTATTTGTTTTCTGTTAACGTATGCGATCCAGTTTTTGGGTGGGATTGGTCTATTCTCTCTGCTCTTTAGGTGCTTGTTCTAGCTTTAAGCCTAAGTGCCTCAATCTTTCGAAGCGTTCGTCTTTCGTTTTTAACGCTATGTGGTGAGACATTGCTGTTGCGGCGATGAGAAGGTCAGCGTCTGGTATTGGTATGCCTTCCTCTTTGAGTTTGTGGTATAGGTTGCAGTAGGTTTCTATGACGTCATTGTCTAGGTTTAGTAGGTTGAAGCTTTCTTCGAATAGCTCCTTGACTTTGGCTCTTTTTCTGGCTTCTAGCCCTCTCAACACCTCGGTAAGTGTTATGATTGAGATGGCTCCGACTTCGTGTTTTCTCTCTCGTAGCA
>PEWI01000246.1 GCA_002779555.1 Candidatus Bathyarchaeota archaeon CG07_land_8_20_14_0_80_47_9
GTCTTAGACTTACTGTATCCGATTCTGGAGAAGATTTTGGACAAGACCAGAGTGAAAACAGTAATCGTGACAAGCTTGAAGGAGTACATGCCCTCTGCCAAGGCGTTTCTAGGGTCTTTGCTGAAGAAGATTCCTTCACACAAGGTTGAACGCAAACCGAACACCTACTTCTTCCAAGAACTACTCAGCAAGTATGGCGCGAACCCGCCGAAAGTCGACATAAACCCGAAGGAAGACCTAGTGGCTCTGCAGTACACGGGCGGAACCACAGGGATCTCGAAGGGAGCCATGCTGACGCACATGAACCTTGTTTCGAACGCTGTCGCCTGTGACGCTTGGCTCAGAGGCACGAAAGGCGGCGAAACCTTCCTTACAGTGCTGCCGCTGTTCCACATTTACGGCATGACAACAGGTATGAACGCGCCGATATTCCTAGCTGGAAAAATGGTCATGCTCCCAAGGTTTGATGCGGTGAACAGTTTCCAAGCCATCCAGAAACACAGAGTGACCGTCTTCTGCGGGGCGCCGACGATGTATGCGATGCTGCTGGCTCATCCAGACTTGAAGAAGTACGATTTGAAGTCGGTTCGCTTCTGCATTTCGGGTTCAGCTCCGCTTCCGCCTGAGGTTCAGAAGAAATGGATGGAAGTGGCAGGAGGAGTTCTTGTTGAAGGCTACGGACTGACAGAATCCTCGCCTGTCACGCATTGTAACCCGCTTGACAAGTCGATGAAAACCGTTAAAGTGGGCTCAATAGGCTTACCCTGGCCAGACACGGACGCGAAGATCATGGACATAGAAACTGGCGAGAAGGAACTCGGCCCGAACGAGGATGGCGAACTTGTGGTCAAAGGTCCGCAGGTTATGAAGGGTTACTGGAAGATGGCTGAAGAGTCAGCTTCTGTCCTCCGAAACGAGTGGCTCTACACTGGCGACATTGCGAAAATGGATGTCAACGGGTACTTCTACATCACTGACAGGAAGAAGGACTTGATCAAATACAAGGGCTACAGCGTCTATCCGCGGGAGATCGAAGACGTGATCTACGAGCATCCCGCCGTGAAGATTTGCGCGGTCATTGGTAAGCCAGACCCAGTGGCAAGCGAGATACCGAAGGCTTTTGTGGTGCTGAAAGAGGGAAAAACCGCTACGGAAGAAGAGATTAAGCAGTTCGTGAACAGCAAAGTTGCGCCGTACAAGGCGGTCAGAGAAGTTGAGTTTCGAACCGAGCTACCGATGACTCTGGTGGGCAAAGTACTCAGAAGAGTCTTGCAAGAAGAAGAAAGACGGAAACTGGCGAAAGCCTAACTCAATGACTCTATCCTCTTTCAAGCGTCGCTCAGTGCTTTGGGTTTGTCTATCATGCCGGTTCGCTGATTTTCTTTCCAGTCTTTTTCGTCCATTCACTGATTGGTATGGCGAACTGTTTTTCCACGTTTGGTCTGTGTATGCTGTTGTAGGTGCAGAAGCACCTTATCTTACCGTCAGGCGTCACGTAGTGAATCGCGCATTTCTGAACCCTGTCCAAATCAAAGTTCCAAACATCTTGGAAATGCATAATCCCAATCATCACAATCCGCCGCATGAACTCTCCCAATGCCTCGTAGCTTCCCTTAGTCACAATGTCCTTAATCAGACTCCTCACCAAACCAGACTTAGCCATCGGCAAAAGCTTAGCCAGCTTCAGTTTTGCTACCCTCTTGGAACCCTTCACTCCTGAATAGTATATGCTCCAGAAAACGTCCGCAAACTTGTCCACATCAACATACTTCATAATCGGCTTGTATGAACCGTCCTTGTCAACCACCAGAAACGTCGCCGCACCACACATCGGATGCATCGTGAAATCAGGATAAACCCTGTTCTTAATCACACCCATGCCCTTAGTCATCGGCACTGGCCAGTTGACTGGCCTCCAGTCAAACCTGCCAACAGCACCATTGGTCTGCTTCTCAATCTCCTTCATCGTGTCAGGAATCGTGATCCTCATCTTCCGCAGCTCATCCTTCCTTGCCCTTCCCGCCATCGAAACCGGCTGAATGTTCACACATCGAACAACATCATGATTCTTCACTGCATAATCAATAATCGCGCCCAAATCCTTGTCGTTCACGCCCTTCGCCAAGGTAACAACCAAAACAATCGAACCCAGGCCTATCTTTCTCGCGTTATCGATAACCTTCTGCTTGATCGGAACAAGATCAGCTCTTGCACGAGTCTTCTTGTAAATGTCCTCCCTCAAACCGTCAAACTGCAAATAAAGCGTGCTCAAACCCGCATCTAACAACTTCTTGAAATACTCAATGTCCTCAGCAATCCGCAAACCGTTCGTGTTAACCTCAATGTGGCTGAGCCCAGCCTTCTTCGCCTCACGAATCAAATCCGGCAGATCATTCCGAACAGTCGGCTCCCCACCGCTGAACTGCAAGGCGTTACAAGCCCAAGGGCGATTGGCCCTCAAAACCCTAAACATGCCCACAATCTGCTCAAACGAAGGCTCATAAACGTAGTTCGACGACCCCGCATAAGCAAAACACACCGGACAAGCCATGTTGCACCTGTTAGTAACGTCTATGATGCCCAGAATAGTGGGCGTCTTGTGCTGCGGACATATCCCACAGTCAAACGGGCAACCCTTAACGGTTTCAGTCTGAGGGTTCTGCAAACCGCTGCCCACGTACCTGGCGTTGTACCAGTTGTCGTAGAACCACTTGAAAAGCTCAGCGTCTCCCCAGTAAACATCCTCAAACTTTCCATGTTCAGGGCAGGTCTTCTCAAGATAGATCACTCCGCTTTCTTCGTAGATTCTCATGGGAATCCTGGCCATGCATTCTGGACACAGACTTGTTGAGTACGTTTCGAACTTGGCTGATTCTTGTTTCGAGGTTTCTTGAAGTTTCGACACGTAATCATTCTCCATGAATTGGAGCTATTAATTGTACACTAGATTTAAAAATTAAACCATATAAGCCTTGTAGTAACCATTCACACACCGAGTGTGTAAGCATGAACCCAAAAGCAGTATTGAGCAACGAGCTTCGCAGATTCGTAGAATCGCGGTTGAAAGTAAACCTTGACGGCATAGAGGAAACACTCAACGAGATATTCCAAATCCAAGGACTAAGCTTGGAAGATCTGAGAGAAACCATAAAGGCACTTGAAGAAAGCTTCACTTTGCTGTCTCAAAAATGGAGCCTCCAAATACTCTACATACTATTCCTCAGAAAATCAACAGGCTTCGGAGAACTCAAGAAGATTCTGGGCGTGAACTCACGCACGTTGTCGGACAAGCTGAAAAGCCTGGCAAAAGGCGGATACGTTGACAGATCAGTGGAGCATGGACCACCTCTGCGGGTGAGGTATTCGCTCACTGCACGGGGACACGACACAATTCTGCTTGCACTGCCATTCCTGTACTACAGCAGCGATAGTCTTGGGTAGAAAGTCAAAACCTATATGAAACGTCTTCTGCTTCTAAATCGCAAGAGATGCACAAGAGTGCGCATAAAAGTCAAAGTCACAGGCATAGTTCAAGGAGTAGGCTTCCGCCCCTTCATCTACCGAACGGCAGTAAAGAACAAGCTGAATGGCTACGTCAAAAACATGGGAGACGCAGGAGTAGAAATACTCCTAGAAGGCAATGAAAATAACATCAAAAACTTCCTAAAAGACCTAAAACAAAAGAAACCGCCCCTCGCCCAGATTCACGAAATCATCACCACGAAAGTATCAGGAAAAAACGAATACGCAAAATTCACTATTCACAAAAGCTCCAAAGAGGCAGAACTCTCCGGCTCAGTCATCCCACCTGACATCGCCACATGCAACGAATGCCTGAAAGAGCTGAGGGAAACAAAAGACAGGAGACACGACTACTTTTTCATCACATGCACAAACAGCG
>PEWI01000099.1:0-7707 GCA_002779555.1 Candidatus Bathyarchaeota archaeon CG07_land_8_20_14_0_80_47_9
AGCAGCATAATCGCCTTCCTGGCAAAGAAGACTTCAGTAGATGTGCGTCTGATTCATGTCAGCTTAGAAAACCAGTCTGAAACAGACCACGCTAGAAAGGTGGCGGAGGAATTGAAACTGCCTATCCACGTCTACACGTACAATGAGGATGACGTTGAGAAGGTTGTCAGGAAGGTTGTGTGGCTGATTGAGGAGCCTGACCCCGTCAAGACAAGCATAGCCATCCCGATTTATTGGACAGCGGAGAAAACAGCCGAAATCAACCTCAAAGTGTTGCTGGCAGGGCAGGGTGCAGACGAGCTTTTCGGAGGCTACAAGCGATACGTGGACGATTACCTGCAATATGGCAGAGAGAAAGCGCAAGAAACAATTCTCAACGACATAGCAGAAATGCATGAAGCCAACTTTGAACGTGACTTCAAAGTCTGCAACTATCACAACATAGAACTGCGCTTACCATTCGCAGCGTACGAAATAGCGAAATTCGCCACAGCGCTGCCATTGGAGCTGAAAATAGAGCGTTCAAAGGAGACGCTCAGAAAACTGGTGTTGAGGCGAGCAGCACAGAACATCGGCCTTCCCAAATCCGTTGTGGAAAAACCGAAGAAAGCAATCCAGTACACGACAGGCGTCGCTGCAACATTGAAGAAACTTGCCAAGAACCGTGGATTTTCATTGAAGGAATACTTGCAGAAAATGTTTCAAGAAACCTTCAAAGAGGATGGAACATGAACAGGACAGCCGTGATTTTTTCACCTAGATACTGCGAGCACAACCCCGGGAGAAATCACCCTGAATCCGCAAAACGCTTCACGGCAATCATGAACGAATTGAAGAAGGACACACTCTCCCAAAACAGAGACTGGCGCTTTGTCGAACCAACAAAAGCCAGCGTCGAAGACGTCAAGCTGGTTCACGACACCGAATACATAAAGCACGTCAGATCAGTGTGCAGGTCAGGCGGCGGATTGCTGGATTTGGAGGACACGGTGGTTTCCCCTAAAAGCTTTGAAGTTGCGCTCTATGCGGTGGGCGGAACACTCAAGGCGGTAGATCTTGTGATGGAACGGAAATTTCAGAACGCCTTCGCATTAGTGCGGCCGCCCGGGCATCACGCCAACAGGTTTGAGGCGTGCGGTTTCTGCATCTTCAACAACATCTCAATCCCCGCTGAATGTCTGCTCAGGAAACACAGGCTAAAGAGAATAGCAATACTGGACATTGATGCGCATCATGGAAACGGAACGCAGGAAACCTTCTACGGGACAAACAAGGTCCTGTACGTAAGCCTACATGAAGACCCGCGAGGCTTTCCGGGAACAGGTTTTGTGGACGAGCTCGGTGAAGGCGAGGGGTTAGGCTACAACGTCAATGTTCCATTGCCGTTCAGAACAGGGGACCAAGTCTATCTAAGAGCAATGAAAGAAATTGCGGAGCCAATACTACGCCAGTATAAGCCGCAATTCATGCTAGTCTCAGCCGGCTTCGACGGCCACTACGCAGACCCAGTCGGAAGCCTCTCGCTCTCGGCCCTGTGCTATCGAGAAGTCTGCGAAAGAATAATGAAACTTGCGTCGGAGACATGCGAAGGAAAGCTCGTAGCGGTTCTAGAAGGAGGGTATAGCCTTAAATTTGTTGGAAGATTGGTCGCAGCGGCAATCTTGGAAATGAGCGGCTCTCGTTATGCTGTAAGCGACAGCATTCCTAAGCCAAAGAAGAGTGTGAGGATTCAGGGTGAAAAAATCATAGAAGAGGTAAAGAAGGCTCAGCGAACTTTCTGGAAAATATAATAGTGACGTTAAGAAAGCTAGTTTCGATTCGTGTGGCTAAGAACTACTCGATTACCTGAATTGCGCTTTCTGAACATTGAACCTCGCAGGCTCTGCACACCAAGCATTCTTCAGGCTTCACTGGAACAGATTTCTTGTCCTTAATCTCGAAGACGCCTACTGGGCATGTCTCTACGCATGTTCCGCAACCAGTGCATTTCTCGCTATTCACTATTATTTTCACCATTTGCGGTTTCCCCCTTTAACTAGAATTTCATTGAAATCTAGGCGCTAGAATAAAAGCGTTTAGGTTCACTTAACGGATTTCTTCACGTAGTCTCAAAAGGATTCCTTTTATAGTCGATTCAGCCCCGTCTTTTCTGCGCTGATAGTCGGACTGAAGCTTTCGATAGGCCTCCAAGGAAAGCTCTCCGCCAGCGTGACGTGCTTCGATACTTTTAACGTTGGTTTCGGCCTCGTTGATTTCGGCTTCGGAGATTTCGAGCTGTCTCATCAAATCACTATACTTGCCACCAGCCCCACGCAACCTGTCCTTAGACTCGGCTAGGTCTCTGTCTAACGTTCCAAGACGGGTTTCAAGCGTTTTTCTCAGAACCTTGTACCGGCGCCTAGGAATCCTGCCCTTGCTCACCCTGACTTCCAAGGAATCAAGTTCCAAGGCTATCTTCATCTTCTCCCCGTATGAGTCTACAAATGACTTGAGATATTCGGCACCAATCTTCACAACCGCCGCGGGCGCAGGAACGCGAGCAACGGCTGCCTTCGGTCTTTTCCAGACAACAGCAACTGTGCACCCGACAATCGCTAAAGCCCACACCCACATTGTAGGTCGGAAAGACAACCATAAAGGATTATAGTTATACAGGATCTCAGCGTTGAAACTGTCCAGAGAGATGACGTTCCCTTTGGTTATAGTCGCCGTCTCTTGGTAGACATCTCTTGACAGGCTGAATGTATCGCCAACCAAGGTATCTTCAAGACTCACTACCCTCGCGCCTTCCGGCATGATAAAGCTGACAGAAGCCTGCGCGACGTAGTAATTCAGATGCTGAAACATGGAAATGTTAAACACGAAACTGTTTGTGCCTCTTTGCACGGTGTAGTTGCCGGGCAAGACATATCCAACGGAAAAGCCGAAGGACTCGTTAGTTTTCAGGGGCGACTCGAAAGTAACCCGGTAACGGTTAGCCGTTTGATTAATCTGCGCGGGTGCAGCCATCTTTCTTCCGAGCTGGTCCTGCGAGGTCACACTGAAAGCGCTAGAGGGCAAAACTATGTCAGTGAAGCTCAGTGCTTCGGTTGCCTTGTTTGTCAGGTAGTAAGTGTCTGCGCAATCTATTTCGCCAAGTTCAGTTACTCTCATCTCACTCGAGAACTCCTCTATATCCATTACTCGCACGTTGTCAACGCTCGACGTAAAGGTTGCTGACCCAGCTGAATCGGTGAATTCTGGCAGGTTCTCTTCCCCATACGCGAGACCTCCTGGAACGCTTTGAACAAGGACAGCATCCGTCGGCAACACAATCGACCCATTGCAGACAGCAACCGGCTTCACCAAACTGGGGTACGCCGGAAAGCTCGATGTAAACTGGGTGGCATTTTGAGAATCTTGCACAAGAAGGCGGTTTGAAAGCACAAATTCAACACTGAAAACCTGCGGAGCGCCCTGAGGGAAGTCTATCTTCACAGCATAGAATCCAACGCGGGGGGGGTCTCCTAAAGGTACGTTAAGAGTAACCGCGAAAAAGTCAGACGCGTTGTAGGCAACGCTTCGAAGAAGGTGTTGACCGTACTTGTATGGGAACCCTATGAGGAAATCAGTGGCTTGCCCTGTTACGACGTTTATTGTGACCGTGTCATTTATCAAAACATAACCATTGTACAAGACTGTTACCTCATGATTCACGTGTTCTATAGTATAATCTGATTGTGCTTGAACGACCTTCATGTTAGACAAAAAAGAGGCGAAAACCATCAGGGTAACCATCAGCAAAATGAACGCGAACGCCGTCGTCTTCACACAGTCTTCCTCCGCTCAGCTCCCAGATTTTTAGGCTCAATAATTATTCATAAGCTCATTTATTTACTTTTGGAATTACACTACCCCACTTACGTATATACTTACCCATTCTCAGAGAGAAACAGAAGCTCCATTCAGGACTCAAGCAGACTCGCGCGAGTCTAACGGCCCATAAGGACAATAGAGCATCATCATACGCAGCTGATGCGGGCACTCTGCTGCAGAGAACATTGCGGAAACAAGCCGAAACGGGTGTTCTTATTGCTCGCCGTGCTTAAGATAGTAGTCCGCTTCCTTCTTGGGCCCGAAGCTTCTCACACCTTTCTCCTTAAGCTGCTTCCTGAGCCTTTCAGCGTATTGCCTCTCTAGTTCGCCTCTCTTTTCCAAGTAAGCTATTATCTCTTCTGCCTGTTGCTCATTATCACATCGGCGAACGAAATCTATCACGTCAGGCGTATAATGAACGAGTCTTTCTGACACGGCGTTTTCTCCAGTCCCAGTGTTCGTCCGCACGGAGCGTATGCCAACTTTGTTCTCTTCACATTCAAGCTCCTTTGCCAAGTTTGGGAACATTTTCTTCAACGATTCCTTGTTGAACACCATGTTCGCGCCTTCGCACATGTCAATGCATTTTCAATTTACCTATCCGAAACCGAATATTTAAGCGTCTTCAGAACCATGAATGCAAAATTGAGGATATAGTTGAAGACTTATGAAGGCACAAACCTCTGCAGTGGGTTTTCTCTAAGCATCTTTTCCAATTTTTTTATGTTGAGGCCGCGGATTTGATCACCGTATATCTCGCATTTCTCTTTTCTGGAAGCATCTGAGCTATGCACGACCTTAATCTCAGCCTTTTCCCTGTCAGGCAACTCAACGTAAATGTGGAATGAACCTCTCCTCTTACCTTTCTTTGTCACCGTTACGCGTTCGGTTTGGATTATTCTCACTCCGCTTCGCTTCAAAATACTCACGATTTCTGCAGATTCGTCATGACATACGGCAATGTCTATGTCACTTGCATAATGGATTGTTCCGCGCCAAACGCTTCCGACCAAGAGGGGCGAGTGCTCTTTGAGGATGTCCATCAGTTTCAGGGCGTCTTGGCGCATCTTGACCAAGCGTTCTTGTCTTGCTGATCCTTCACGTTCCTCAGCTAGTCTGTCAATTTCCAGCGCGACTTCAAGGTTTGTGGGAAGAAAATGGGCTCCAAATGTTTTCGAAGCTTTCAGTTTTGCTTGTTTGAATTCCTTTTCAATTCCTGTATAGAGAAGGTTGGCAGCTTCCCTCGCAACTTTTTCTCTTAGGCTTGCAGAATTAGTGTTCAAGGGTTCACCGACCCAATTTTGTCTCTGAATGGGAATCTAGTGTTTGATTATCTGCTCGTACAGTGCAAGCGTTTTTTCGGCTATGATGTCCCAAGTGAACTCGTTCAGGACCCTGCGTCTGCCATTCTTACCGAGCCATTTCCTCTTTTCAGGGTTCTCCAGAGTGCTTGTTACACCCCATGCAATGTCAGTTGGGTTGCCCGGGTTTATGTGATAACCACACTGCTCATCGCCCATCGGAATGACTATTTCTCTCATTCCGCTTACGCCAACGGCGCCAACGACAACTGGCCGCTCCATGCTCATGGCTTCCAAAACGACTATGCCGAAGGGTTCATATAGGCTTGGAAAGACTGCGACGTCGCACGCGGCGTAGTGGAGAATTCGTTCCTCTTCAGGGATGAATTCGCAACGGAATTTCACATAATCACCCAGCCTCATGGTTTTTACCAGGTTGACCAAATATTCTTGAAGGTCGCCTATGCCGACGATAACCAGTTTTGCCTTCGGTATCTTCTCCAAGATGTGGGGCATAGCCATAATGAGCTTGTCCACACCTTTAACGCCGACAAGCCTGCCAATGAACAGGATCATAAACTCATCATCTTTTATCTCGTAGAGCGCCCTTACTTTCTGAATTTGGTCAGCGCTAACGGTTTCTGGGTTGTATTTTTGCGGGTCAACTCCGTTGTAGGCTACTTGGATCTTGTCTTTCGGAAATCCAAGCTTTGTGAGCTCATCTTTCATGGCATATGAAACTGTCACAATCAGGTCGGCTGTTTTAGCGCCGTGCAATTCAATGTTGCTCACCACTTCAGAACCGTTTCCAAGAGTTCTCCCCTTTTCGGTGGAGTGGACGTGAAACGCGAATGGCAAATCAGCCTCTTTTTTCACGATCATCCCGCCTATGGCTGAGAGCCAGTCGTGCGCAACTACAATGTCGTACTTGAAATCCTCCTTTCTAATGAGTTCGTTGACGAGTTTTGAGGCGCTCAGATAATTGTAAACGAGTATTTTGGAGAACAGGTTGATGCCTCGACCCCATTTTATGATGTCGTCTGCGACCATGTCTGGCAATGAATCGGAAATGTCAATATGCAATGGACGGTGAATCTCTATGCCACGCCAAATTTCCCGCGTTGGAAGACTGCGAGCATCGTCATTCATCGTGAAGACGGTGACGTCATTGTCCATCAAGACAAACTTGCGTGTGATTTCGGCGGCGTAAGTGCCTAGACCCCCGACGATTTTGGGCGGATACTCGTAGACAAGCACGGCTAGCTTCATTTCTTGCTGTTCTCCCTAACCGAACATTCCCTATTGCATACTAAAACATTACTTATTTACTTTCCTAACCGCTGATACATCTACACCATAGCGGTGACTATCCATCGGCTCCGGAACTTGCCGTTTACTTCACGTTCCTGCAGTTTTATGTTGACTGTTCTGAAGGCTTCAAACAGTTCCTTCAACTCCTTCTCATCTGTGAAGTGATGGAGAACCCCCTTCTCTGGACCTTCTTGCTCGATGAACGTGTTACGCTCAACTTCCACTCCGCTTCCGTAGCTATAGGTTCTCTTCGACAGAAAGTCTATCGCTACGAGTGCTTTGGTCGTTGACACGCGGCGAATTTCCATGATGGTTTCACGTATTTCTTCGAGTGTTTGATGGTAAATGGTGCGAGTGCATATGACCGCGTCAAACAAGGAGTTGATAAATGGCAACGCTTTCATGTCGCATTTCACGAGAAGAGCCTCTAGCCCTTGCTCCCTTAGCTTTCCTCTCGCCATGTCTATACCAGTCAATGAGAGGTCTATCCCGCATACTTGGAACCCTTGTCTCGCCATGTAAGCCAGATGTCTTCCTGCACCACAACCCAGATCAAGAGCTTTTGACACTCGTCTTCGCTTCAGTGACTTGATTGAGGACGCCACAAATTCGTCTGGTTCCTCAGAACTGTATTCTCTTCTCGGCAGTATTTGGTCCCAACAGCTCATCGAGGTTTCATCTCAGTCTGTTTCTGACCGCCTTTTTCGTTTATTGTTGCGAGGCTTAAATCACTTTTCTGCCAGCGCATTTGGCCTCGTTTTTCACGGTCTACTAACCTCTCACGTTTGCCGGCCTGGTTGCGGTGAAGGGAAAGTCTGAAAAGCTATTAGGCACATAATAGTGTTGATAGAAGAGAGTGCAACGAGATGAGCATATCACCTGTTAAACGGCTGATTCTTGAAACTATGTGGGTGATTGACAAGCCTGCAAAGGCCACTGAAATAGCGAAGGACATGGGAGTGAGTTTTCCTTCAGTCATGATGCACATAATTGGGCTTACCAAGATGGAGTATGTGAAGGCGGCTGAAAAGGGCTTCTACGTCATAACAGAGAAGGGCAAGAAGACACTGGGTCTGCCTGAAGTCGACAAGGAAAAAGCAGTTGAAATTTCGAAGTACTTGCCAGCTGAAAAATCATTTCAGTTCTACGCGGACATTGGAAAACCGCTGAACATTCACGCCTCAAGTCTCGGAGACTTCTGCGACAAGATCAAAAGCATTGACCCAAGTTCAGTGGAATT
>PEWI01000099.1:7737-7879 GCA_002779555.1 Candidatus Bathyarchaeota archaeon CG07_land_8_20_14_0_80_47_9
GTTCACAGGATTAGGCGATACTGAACTCGCAAGAAAAACGTTGCTTGTCAGAGAACAGAAAATGTGCGGCGAAGAGCTCCGCAAGAAACTGTATGAAATCGTGAAAAACCGGTGTGAGAAGCTAGCTAAGGTAAGAGGCGTT
>PEWI01000099.1:7906-15052 GCA_002779555.1 Candidatus Bathyarchaeota archaeon CG07_land_8_20_14_0_80_47_9
GTTAAGCTGGCTTAAACCGTTCTTTGAGTCTCTCCAGAACCTGCTGCAAAGTAGTGTATTCCATCTCTTCAGGGCCTAGGCGGGCTGGTTCAAACTCCCCCATGCGCCTGAGCATGGCTGCATACTCGACGGCTTCACGTCTAGCCAAGGCGAACACTGGGTCGTCGAACATGTCTGCCATCATTGGTTTGCTGTCGTCGTCGCATGCAATTTCGCCGTTGGAGACTTGGAAGCCCAGAGCAACTATTCTCGGGGGGCCGTCAAATGCTGTGCATTCGGAGTTTTTAAGTCCAACGGGCATTATTGGGCCCCAGTGGCTGCCGCGCATCCATCCTTCAACAAGATAGCTGTGCATGAAAGGCACTAGAACTTCACCGACGGCAGGCAAGCCGTGCTGTGCGCGGACAATCATGACTGGGTCGTCTTTTCCAACGTATTTTCCAGCTATCAGCGAAAGCCTAGTCACGCTACCGGTGGCGCATATCAGGTCGTCGCTGGCTCGCCAAACCCTTGAAACCACGTAGCGCTGCACTGTCCCAATCAGGGCGATCAGGTCGTACATTTCCTCTGGGCATTTCAAGATTACCTTTGTGTTGTGCATGGTGTCCATGACTTCGAATTTGAAGCCACCAGCCATATTCGGGTCAATTACTAGTCCAGCGGTGTTCATTGGGTCACCGAAGATGCGGAAGAGCGGAAAGTTGAATGCTCCGGCAGAGGTTTTGTCAGCAGCGAAAACCACGATTGGGTCGGAGCCTCTCTCCTGTATTTCCATTTCCGCGACGCCTGGACCCATCCCGCAGATGTTGCCTGCGAAGGCGGTTTTGAGAAGGTCTTGGCCTGCTCCGTAAAGTTTGAGGGCTAGTGCTTTGTTGGCGGCTTCTTGGAAGGTGTTGAAGGCGAGTTCGTGGATTTCTGGGTTCGATTCTCCTTTTTCATGCACCATGAGCAGTTCAAGGTCGTCGCCCGCGTTGAAGACGTAGTAATTGTTTATCAGGCCTTCTTCTTTTGCCTTTTTGAGGTTTTTCTCGGCGATGTTGAGGAGCGGTTTGGGCACGATGTGATGGCCAGCTAGTGAGCCTACGTCGCATTTGATCAGGGAGATTGTGGTTTTTCTCGGCATGAATGACACCTTACAAGGTTTCGGTCTAGTGTTTGTGTGATGCTTTTAAAAGAGTTCCGAAAGGAAAACCGCGAAGAAACCATCAAATAATAAAAGCGCCCATAGATGTGTGGCGGGGACGCTTGTTATGGACGAAGTGAAAGTTATATCTGCAAAAATCCCAGAAGAAGTGTATAAGGAAATGATTCTGCGCGTTCCAGAGGGCGACAGGAGCAGCTTCATTCGAGACGCGATAATGGAGAAGCTGCAGAAGACGCCTAAGCCAGACAAGATTCTAGAGCTTGAGGAGAGGTTCAGCAATATGGAGAAGGAATTTGCCGAGATAAAGAAGTATCTTGCAGACTTGGAGATGCTCACTTATGAGCGTGGAAAGGCAAACCCGCACACGTTTGCGCTGGACGACTTAGACCATAAGATGGTGGATTATCTTGTCCACTACAAGGGCGGAACTACGCCGGAGATAGCTGAATACTTGAAAACGAACA
This sequence comes from Candidatus Bathyarchaeota archaeon CG07_land_8_20_14_0_80_47_9, assembly GCA_002779555.1. GTDB lineage: Archaea > Thermoproteota > Bathyarchaeia > Bathyarchaeales > Bathycorpusculaceae > 20-14-0-80-47-9. The sequence goes on from PEWI01000099.1 coordinate 9,515, forward strand.
GGTGGCTGGTTCTGAACAGGCTGAGAAGACTGCAGAAAACATCGAGGAAGCAGCTTGGAAAACCCGTAATAGACTACTACCCAGGCGAAAAGTCGGGCAAGAAGAAGGCTTGGTGGATAAACGAGGAACTGACCGAAACATAGCCCGAGAGAGCCCGCTCAGAGCAGTTTAGATCCCTTTATTTATAGATTGAATCTGTACGTGAAGTTCTGTGTGTTACCATAAGGATTAATTCTGAATAGGCTCAACTCTAGTTTGCAGGAAGGGGCCCGTTGCCCAGTACGGATTAAGGCGCCGAACCGCGCTGAAAAGAAGCGGTGCGCAAGCCTCCGGACGACAGAATGGAAGAAAGCCGGAGAACAGGGGTTCAAATCCCCTCGGGCCCGCCAGTGTCTTGAATCAGCTAGACTAACCGCACACACATGGTTAACAGAGAACAGGATAACTTGATTGCCCTGTTCTAGCCTGACGGTGTGGAGGAAGATTGCGCCATTTGTTTACTATATGCACTACAAACAAAAACAGAAGAAAAGTGGAGGTCTGCGGTGCGCACTCGTCCTTTGGACTTGGCCTTAATGATAGGAACTCAGGGCGCCGGTGGAGGAGGTGGAGGCGGTGGAGGTGTTGCAACAGATGAGAATACCTGTTTCACTGAGACCACGGTGGTTCCTGCAATACGATCAGTGTATTTCTGGCGTTGGTCGGGACCACTCGTAACGATTCCCAATATCCAGTCTAGTAGGAGGAAAAGCCCAAAGATCTTGCTTACGTTGCGGATGAATGCTTTGTCAAACGTTACTTTGCTGCCGTTTACCATTTGCACCTGTAATCCGAAGACTTTCTTCCCCAGCGTTGCACCATAAGAAGCTTCCATAACCGCGAAGTAAAGTAGTTCGAGTACGCCTAAGAGAAATGGAAGAACTAGGTAAGATCCCCACAAAAGCCACCAACCGCCGCCCAAGAGGAGGGATAGAATTACAGAATAGTATATGATGTATGCTACGATGCCGATTATTATGCTGTCAATGACGAATGCGAGAAAGCGTAAGAGCCAATGGTTCATATCGAACTGCGAACTGCTTCCTGTTGACATTTTTTGTCCCACGCGTTATTTCATCCGGCTTATTATTATCATTTTCTATCGATCTAGTGGAGACTATTCGCTACTAAGATTAGTAGGCAATGATTATGAAGACAAGACCTCATTTGGAATGTTAAGGCTTATTAACGGCACGTAATACTACTTTTTCTCGGGAGTGATTTAGCTGTGGCCAAACAACCGAAAGATAAGGGTATAACCAAAGATAGACTCATTGGAATGAAAGTCGTAGACAGTAAAGGATACGTCGTGGGAACCGTCAAGGACATTGGTTTCACTGTAGGTAAAGTTGGTATTTCATTAAACATAGAAAACCAGGAAGGCGTGGTGAGGGAAGTCTCGTGGGATGAGGTTCAAGCCGCAGGAGATTTTGTTCTGCTGAAACCGATTGTCGAGGCAGCGTCTTCTGCACCCAGTGGTCAGCAAGCAACCCCGCCAATTTGTCCAACGTGTAAAGGCCCACTCAGCTATATCCAGCAATATCAGAGATGGTACTGCTACAAGTGCCAGAAATACGCCTAGAATTCGATTTCGCGCGCCTGACGCCGGGAGGCTGGGCGGCTACCACCTCGCCGCTGGTTCTCACGTTCACCGTGCTTCGCGGAAGAAGGATATGAAACCGAAATAAGCTGTACCACCGCCTGTACAAGAGCATGGTAAGCATCTACGACATGTACTCGAAGGACCTTTTGAAATTCCATCAAGAAATGAACAACATATCAGGAACCATCATCAAAATGCTCGTGGAAGACAAAATAAACGACGAACAATTTGAAAAGCTTCTCAAGCGGCGCGACGGCCTAACGGTAAGAGCACAGCAGCAAGCAAGAGCCAAAACCACCGTTAACAACAGTGACTAGCCGGTCAGTTTGCGTAGCAGCTCTTTTTCAAGGGTGTCCTCTTCTATCTTGAAGGTTTCAGGCTCATCCTTCTTCAGTATAGCCTTCAGTTCTTCAGCGGTAAGCTGAGCCATGAGCCGGAGCACCTCCCTCTTGGCCGATTCGAGATGCTTTCGCCGCAACTCCTCATCCTTGTACACTGTCCCTGCTAGTTGACATATCTTCTCCATTTTCACAAACCATTCAATTCTTCCAGTCTTCACGTTTATGTCGAAGGTCATGGGGCCGGCCACGCAGGTCTCAGGTTTCACTGGGTGAATCAGGCATTTCCTCGTCTTCTTATCATGGAAAATGCAATACCCATCCGCATCCAACTTTGGGAAAGCGTATTCTGTTTCTTCAAACGGGTCCTTGATCGGCATTTTTTCTGCTTTCAAATAGGCCTCTATAACCTTCCTTCTTTCGCTTGTCACAGGCGGCGTCGTTTCGTGGCAACAACTGTAGCTGGTCTTGCACCTGCTGCAGACATTGAAAAAATTGTTTTGCCTCTTGCCTTCCTTCTTGTGGGACATAGGAGTTGCCCTTCGCCCTTTTCAGAAGTAGGGTTCATTATCAACGAGGCATTTTATAAGCCTTGAGTAAACACCTACGATGGCTTCTTTCAGATCGGTCTTCTGTGCTCGGAGCTGAACCCGCCGTCGGATGGTCTCGGATAGGTTTTCACCTTCTATCCTTTTCTTGACGATCGAAAGATACTTCTTCTCTTCGTCCTCCGCGTTGTCTAACGCAACTCTGCAAAAATAGCTGCAGACCTCACGCGCAGTGTGTCCCTGTGGATTATGAACCTTTGCCGCAAGTCCCCTCGTTATTGTTGAGTTAAAATCCTTTACAAGGAGTTCATGAGGCAACAGCTCAGTTTTCTCTTTCATCAAACCTCTGAGCGCCGACCGGATGAAGCAACTTAACGCCACGTCCGATTTGACACATTCCTGCTCGTCCATCACTCGCACTTCGACAGCTCTCCTGTCAAACCGAAAAATCGCTCCACGCGAGTTTACCCAATCTTTGCCAAGAAGGAGTTCCCCAGCTCCAGCGACCAATAGGTCTCGCGAATACTTCCCAATGATTCTACCCTCATACTCATTGAGTGACCCCACATATTCGGGAACCACATCTCCAGCGACCGAGGGCACTTCCTTCTGGTTCAGCATGTAAAAATGCAGCCTATTGTCAACGTACTCACCAAGCTTGCCTTCATAAAACGGCGAAGAAGCAGCAATCGCCGGCAAGTAAGCACACAAATTCGCTAGAACATTATGCAAGTGTATTCCGCTTCCCTCGTCCTGGTACGGAAGATTGAGTTGGAAGCTTTGGATGTTAAGCCATCCGTGGCGTTTGAGGTTGAAGACTTTGCTGTATGCTTCGTAAATCTGCCTGTGACGGTGAGGCCACACGCCTGTGTCTTCAAGCCTAAGCAAAGGGTGCATACCAGTGCCAAGAAGATCTGCGTCGTATTTGCGTTCCAGAAAATCAGTAAGAGTCAACACAGCTTCCTGCATGGTTTCCTCGAAGCTCACAGGCGACCTGAACGGCGCGTTGGGTTTGACTTCCATAACATGCAGCTGAAGCTCCTTCCCAAACGTGAAATGCGGCTGCTCGACGAAGTTAACGACGCGCCCGTGAAAATCCTTCAGGACTTTGTCAACGATAGGCAAGGCTTTCAATTCATCGTTGACCAATGAAAATTCATGCTCTGGACCTAGGACTTCAAGGGTCTTGTACGTGCCAGTTCCTCTTCCGTTTTAGTTGTTGCCTAAATTTCTGATATAAACGTACAGTTAGTTTTAAATATGACACATGCAATACCGAAGTTTCAGTCATCTGGTGTCCTATGGGTGCTGGTCGTCTCAAACATCGACCTAACAAAAAACACGTCCAAAATGGAGCCTGCCGCGTTCCTGAACTCTTCAATTAAAGACTTCATACTCAACATCAACAATGATTACAGGTACATGAAAACAGGGTACTACGTGTCCCTGCACGCGGAGATTCTGGGCAACCCAGTCATCCCGTCAAGCGAAAACATAATTGACGCCAGCAGACCGCCTATTCTGCTGCTTAAAGCCTCAAAAGCCGGAATCCCAACCCTGCCCTACCTAGTGACGGGTTCCGTTAAACAGATAACTTCGACATTCGCTTTTCCAGTGGTCGTCTTCGCCGTCAACCCATTTTCTTATGATGGTTTCAAAATCGCAAGAAACAGAAGCGGCCTTTACAGAGCCGTCAAGAGCTCAGGAATGAACTACAAGTTCGCTGTCTGCGCGCAGCCCTTCATGGGTGAGATGATCTCGTTCAAGTCAATTTTCGGAAAGTGCCAGCTAGACGAAAGTTTCAGAAGGATTTCCGAGAAAGTCTACGAAGTCTTCAAGATTCCAGTCTGCAAACTGCACGTCCAACAGATTGAAGGAGACGTTTACTTGTGTGGACTCCAACCGTTGAAGAAAGAGGAGCTTCTCCCATCAGACCTAAAAATGATTTCTGAAGAGATTTCTCAAATCTCGAAACACGGTGAACACACACTTGACTAGAATAGCCTGCTTTGTTGAAAAATACAATTTTTCGGACCCAAGAGAAGAAAAGGCTCTCGAGAATTTCAAACGGGCAGCAGAAACGTTTGGATACGAGTTCAATTTCCTGTTCAGAGGAAACATCTCAGAAATCCCGAAGTACGACGCCGTTTTCATAAGAGCCACAACTGACCCGCTTTACACCGCGTACATAGTCTCCAAAACCGCATCGGAACTGGGGCTGAAGGTTGTTGACGACCCAGAGTCGATAAAGATCTGCGGAAACAAGATTCACCAATATGCGCTGTTTCAGAAGCACAGTATCCCCCACATCCCAACAATCTTCATCAGCAAAGAAGACCTGCATCACAAAAGACTTCAAGAAATCTTCAAAACCCTCGGAAAACCAGTCGTGATAAAAGCGCCATACACAAGCTTCTCAAGATACGTGGAAAAAGCCGCCTGCGAAACAAGCTTCAGAGACGTTGCCAAAAGATACTTCAGAAGATCCGACGTCCTAGCCGTGCAGCAATTCATGCTCACAACCTTCGATTGGAGAGTCGGCGTGCTGAACGGTGAGGTACTGTACGTGTGCAAGTACATGATTCCAAAGGGCAGATGGAAACACGGCGCTAAACGCCGAGGCAAACCCTCTTTCGTGTGGGGTAGAACGGTCTCGCTCAAAAAGGAGAATGCCCCCATGGCGTTGAAGGAACTGGCGCTGAAAGCCTGCGCAGTCATAGGACGCGGACTCTACGGTGTGGATATTAAGGAAGCTAACGGCAACTACGTCGTTGTTGAGGTGAACGACAACCCAAGCATCTACGCTGGCTACGAAGATCTGAGAGACAAGGACATGTACGCAAAAATCATCAAATATCTAGTAGACTAACTCTTCCAACCACGACCTTTATGCAAAGACTTCCTTGTCTCATAACACTGCCTTCTGAAGCCATGAGAATCAACCTAGCGTAAGGGGGCACTGTCTCTAAATCGTCTCTAAACTGTCATTTTTGTCTCGAAATCCAAGGAT
>PEWI01000217.1:0-2578 GCA_002779555.1 Candidatus Bathyarchaeota archaeon CG07_land_8_20_14_0_80_47_9
AGAGCGCGTACAGAAGACTTGAAACTTTACAGAAATCCCTAGGACATGGTAGAGGAAAGCAGATGAGTGGCAAGCGCGAACAGTTTATATCAGAGGAAGATAGAGAACTGAAGCGTATCAGAGAAATAAAGCTTCAGGAATTCATGGAAAGGAAGCTGGAAATGAGCACCCAACCTGCTCACATAACCGATTCAAACTTCAACGAAATTGTAAACAAGCACCCGCTAGCACTGATTGATTTTTGGGCAGAATGGTGCGCTCCATGCCGAGCACTTGCACCTACGATTGAGGAACTTGCCTCCGAGTATTCTGGAAAAGCCTTCATTGGAAAACTCGATGTTGACGAAAACCCCGAAACCGCAGAACTCTTCCAAGTTCTCAGCATACCAACCTTGATCATAATGAAAGGCGGAAAAGAAGTTGACAGAATCGTCGGCTGCGTCCAAAAAGGACATATCCAAGCGGCGCTGAAGAAGCACATGGGACAGTGAACACATGGACATTGCAGAACGTAGAGTAATAGGTGCATTGCTCCTGCTCACAGGCGTCTCCTCCCTAGCGGTGGGCATGTACACAGGGCAGCTTAACGCCCTTGTGGAGATGCTGAAAACAGTTTTCACGACGGTCATACCCTAAAAATTCTTAAAACAAACACGTGTAACCTGTCTTCCAAGACAAAATCCTCAAGAAGCAAGTGGTAAGAATGAATCCTCCCATAATTGAAGGCAAAAAAGGAGAACAAGACTCAGTTTTGCAGGCAGCCAACTTCATGCTCGTAGCCGCGAGGACAGCGCCAAAAACAGCGGGCATAGACGACATTCTAACTTTAATTGTCTACGGGAAGGAGAAGGGCAACATCGCAAATAAGATGGAAGAGATAGGCGAGAAACGAAAGATTGAAGGTTTTAAACGAGATGCAAAAAATGTTAGGGACTCAGAAGCAGTTGTCCTAATTGGAGTTAGAGGAAGCAAAAGCATCGGGTTAAACTGCGGAGCATGCCGCTACGAAAGCTGTAAGAAATTCGAAGAGGCTGAGAGAAAACTTGGGGAAGATTTTGCTGGACCAACATGCCTTTTCAAAGCTTTAGACCTTGGAATAGCCTTAGGCTCTGCTGCAAAAACCGCAAGCCTGCTAAACATTGACAACCGCATAATGTACCGTATCGGCACGGCTGCGTTAAAGCTAAAATCGCTACCAGAAGCAACAGTGATTATGGGAATCCCAATATCAGCAAAAGGCAAAAACATCTACTTTGACAGGCGATAATTTCTCCAGCGATTATTTCTTTTTCATCATAGTTTTCGATGTTGAAAAGAGCTTAAGTCTATCAACACTACATCTTGGTTATGCTCAGTATTCTTTATCATAGGGTTCAAGTTTGAATAACTTAACAAACTCCCTTGGCGTTATATACTCCCTTATTCCGGCGTCCTCGTAATCCTTATCATAAGCCACAAGAAACTTCACGCTTTCATGCTTAACAGCAGCCACGTTTTCCAAATCCTTACCCTTTATTTTACCCTTCAGCAAATCCATCTCGGCTTTTACATCACTCCGTCTAACAATACGAAAAGATAGTTCTTCAACAAACTTTCGCGCCAAATATCCCGCTTCCCTGCTAAAATTTTCTCTGAAAAATCTCTCCACTTCCTCCACAACCAACTCGGACGTAAGCACCTCAAACTCGCCCAGCTGAGCCAGAAACAAGACGCCTAGAATTACATTTTTCAAGTCTACCAAAAATAAAAAGCATAGAGTCCAAGTAAGCTCTTCTAGGCTTCTCGCTCAAGCCTCTCTAAAGCCTCCAAAATCTCCTCATGCCCCATCTTCCTAGCGGACCCTCTGATTTCCTCACCCAGCTCTCGCCAATAACGCATAGAAGGCTTAAAAAGGCCGAAGTTCTCACCCAACCTCAAAATTCCAGCTCGAATTGCCTCCGACTTTGTGGCGAAATAGCCTCTCCTCACAAGTTCATTTAAAACCTCTGCTGCTGCGCCGCTAAGCCTAACTAACAACTTTTCCTCAACCATAAACCGTCATGCCGCTAACAAAATTATAAAAAAAGGATATCTTATAAGTGTTTTGAAAGTGATTAATACGAGCTAGCTCTGACTTTTTATTTTCTCATACATTTTCTCTAGTGTCCAGCGGATGCTCGATTTAAGCTCCCGAAGCCGGTCAGCATCGACGTTTCTGATCACTATCTCACGGATGACGTCGCCTTCCCGAATAATGTTGTAGGAGAAAATCTTGTCAGGATCTAGCTGCCCGGTTCTGACCAACTCGTTGTCTCTCTCCTGCATCTTTGTCAACACTCTCTCCACAAGGAACTGCGTGAAAGGCGGTGTGTTGATGTCAAAGGTCTTGTCCTCTGCTGGGACTACGCGCAACGAGTTTTCGCTTGTGAAGATGCTTGCTAGAAGTTCGCCTGTAACCGTCTTCAACGGCGTAACGCTTTCAGGTTCTGGCGATGTCGAAGGCGGTTGGGGTTCGCGTTCGGGCTCAATCTCTGCTTTCGAAGACAAGGTTTCGGGTTGAGCAGCTTCCGTTGATATTTCTGCATGTTTGAACCCCTTT
>PEWI01000217.1:2669-3999 GCA_002779555.1 Candidatus Bathyarchaeota archaeon CG07_land_8_20_14_0_80_47_9
TGAATGAGACAAGCCTCTTTATCTTTTCACTGTCTTCAGACATTGCCTCTCACAAGCAAATACTCTACGAGCTTTCCCCTTATCAAACCTTTGAAAAACTCTGCACGTTGTTAGGCAAGTTCTGCAATGTGAAAACTCTCGGAGTTGATTTCAGGGCTAGAAAGAGGTGGGAGAGGTTGGAGATCAATTTTCAATTCGTCTCTGAGGAAATTCTCGAATTCTTGGAAAACGTGACTTTCCGTGTGATTCAATTTCACGCATGTGTTCTTGCCTTCCAACAGTGGGCTGAGATCGTAGAGTGCTGTCCTGCGTGAAATGTCTGGATTTTCAAAGATTATTTTGACCACGGTTTCGCTGGGTGTTTTCGAGAACAACCACGCTGTGTATGAAGCGTCAACGACGTTGTAACCAAGGCCCTCTCGAACGACGCATTTTCTGTTTGCAGCTATCTTCTTGAAGGAAGAAGGATGAACGTCTCTGGCCCAGAGGAAATTGTGGTACTCATCATTAACTTCAACCCAATCTTCATGTTCAGAAATCTTCCACCCTCGCCCCCTGCACAAGTTCTTGAATTCCTTCAGAATCTCCCAAACCCTAGGCATTTTCGTCATCTTGTCAATACCACCTGATAGAATCTTCTAGAACAATAATCTAGTAGATGACCACAAATTTAAAGTTATTTGTCGTTTTATTCGCAAAAATGTAGCCCGATTGATCAATTGATTGAAGAATAGTAGGCAATGCGGTCGCTTGCCGACAAATTTCCGACAAGTACCCGTGGACTTTTTACGGTAAAAGGCTGAAAATCCCACATTCTTCCGACAACAAACAATAAATTCAGTCGCAGACAATTATCACAAGAGAAAGAGGCGCGGCTGACATTGAAGATCAAGAATGATGCTTTGACTCTAGACGCCACAGATCTGAAGATTCTGAAAGCGTTACAGGAAGACGCAAGACAGACTTACGCTAATATTGGAAAGCGCTTGGGAATAGCGCACTCAACAGTCTACGACAGATTAAGGAAAATGGAACGGCACGGAATAATCAAGCAGTATACGGCTGTGGTTGACGGTGAAAAGGCTGGACTGAAGAGCATCACTGCCCTAATGACGATTTACACGGACCCAAAGGAAAGCGAAAGAGTTGCTGAAGAACTGAGCAAGACGCCCAAAGTCTTAGAAGTCTACGCTTCCCTTTCAGAAGAACTCCTGATTATAGCAAAGGTTGTTGCCGAGAATCAGGAAGGCCTGCACGAGTTCATCGCCAATTCAGTTGCTCCCATGCCCGGCGTTCTAAGAATCCGCACTTCAATCGTAACCAAAAAGTT
>PEWI01000047.1 GCA_002779555.1 Candidatus Bathyarchaeota archaeon CG07_land_8_20_14_0_80_47_9
AGGTTTTTCCAATGCTGGACTCGCCTCTCAAAAACACGTTTAAAGGCTCTTTTGTGTACGCGCTAAGGCCAGTTTTCAGGACTAGGTTGCTTGTCATTTTGTCGTGCTTCACGGTTCGCCCAATATACAGCATGAACTTGACTTCTAGTTCTGGATCAACAGCTAGAAGGTCACCAGCCTTGAAGCCTCCAAGTTCCTTTAACCTAACCAAATCGAACAAAGAACTTTTAGGTTGCTCAGTCATTAACGGTCACTCCTAAACCACGGCTTTCAACCATGCTCATTTCCTCAGTTTCCTCCCAATCGTGCTGCCATTCGGATAAACCCAGTAGAAGAAACCGCCACTATTGACGCACTTAGCAGGTACATGCGCGTTCAGAAACGCGAGCAGCGCCTTATGGTCTGGACTGTTGATGTCCTCGCTCATTTGGAACTTGCCCTTCTCGTTTTCCCTGTCTATCCACTGAATCTTGCCTGCGTCGAAAGGCAGTTTCGGGGAGCCTTTCACGCTCGCGTCGTGGCCCAACGCTTTTTCCAATGGTGTAACTCGGGCTAGCTCAGCAATCTGTCTTTTACCGTTGACAACGGCCGCTTCCACCGCGTTCAGAAAGTCAGTCAGAATCTCTAGGGTTGCTTCATCCTTGCTCATCCAACATCACCTCCTTCCGTTGGCATTCGCACGCGCGCTTTTTTTCACTCATAATACTTGTCTCCATGAGGCGGCAATCTCCATCTTTTCCGTATTTCGCATTCGCTGGCGCAGCCCACTTCATTTCGCCGTGGGCATTCTAAAATGCAATAGTTCAATGCTTGGTTCTTACTTTTTATTTGGCTGGGAAACTTTGGGATACATTCTTTTCTGCACGAAGGACTCATGGTTTTGCCTCCCAAAAACCGTAAACGGGCCCTAGGACAGCTGCCAGAAGATTCACATGTGATGGGGCCCTTGGCAGCTTCACAACCTGGTTAAGCTTCACGCCGAAAAGCGTTAGATCCTGACTGCACCAGCGGCATACTCGTAGTAAACGGTCCTCCCTGCCTATGCTGACGTCAAAGTCGGCCTCGTTACGCGAGATTGGACCGCATAGGTTACACTTGCACATGTGAGTTTGAACCTCCGAAGGGCGAAAGCCGTTTCAAGTTGTGGCTGCCACAGTTCGGACAGATCATAATTAGCTTTTCTCGGAATTCATCCTGGCGCTGTACCTGGACAGTTTCAAAGGAGCCCTCTGTAGCGTCAAAGGTCCTGTAGCAGTCCAAGCAGCGAAAATGTTCGTCCTGTGCAGCCATCAAACAGCCGTGATGGTAAATGCGGCCTTCCTTATCGCGGTCGATGTTGCGTAGAATGCGTCTCTGGCAACCGTAATAATTACAAATACGCTTATCCCTCGGAATCCGCCGGTAGAGAATTCGAAGGCTCATTCTTCCACCTCATGAGTGACCTTTCCGTTCGGATGGTCAACATGGTTGATTAGCAGTTTCACGTGACACTCTGGGCACTCAACCTCAAAACCGGTCAAAAGAGGCTTAGGGCTCTCCTCAGACTCAGGCTGAGGCCCTAAGGGCTCGGATAACTGCTCAGGCTGTGCTGCCCTGCGGATCTCTTGAGGAGATGTTACTGAAGGTAGAATTCCCTGTCGTGTATCTTGCGATTCTGCTCTACGGCGTAGAGCAGCCTCTTCCTCATATCTTTGCTTAAGAACTTCTCCGCCAATACGCCCCGCTTCGACCTTTTCGGCAGCTTTAAACTCTTCTGGAAGATAACGACAAACCCAAGCGTAACTCATCTTGAGTTTGTCAGCGATCTGCTGCGCGTTCCACCCTGTCCTCTTAGCTAACTCTCCAAGGGCCCGGGTCTTTTCCTCTTCAGAAAGGTCCTTCCGCTGCAGGTTCTCCGTAAGCTGAAGAGTGAAGGCC
>PEWI01000113.1:0-562 GCA_002779555.1 Candidatus Bathyarchaeota archaeon CG07_land_8_20_14_0_80_47_9
TTGAGGATGTCGATGTCTCTCGTGACCAAGCTGGATTTCGTGATTATCTGAATTCTGCAGTTGCATGTTGACATTATTTCTAGGCACTGGCGGGTTGAGCCTGTCTTGGATTCTAAATTCGGGTAAGGGTCTGAGGAGTTGGACATTGATATTATTTCTCCTTTAAGGTTTCGGCATTCTCTCCTCAACCTTGAAACCAGTTCCTTCTTCGGTCTGCAGTTGAAGAACCTTGGTATGTAGCTTGAGGCGTAGCAGTAAACGCATGCGTGGTCGCAGCCAGTGTAAGGGTTGAGAGTCAGCTTTGGAGGGCAGGTGCAAAGCGGGGAACGCCAAGGATCAAACTTTGAAATCAAGGTCACACAGTTTCACTGCTAGAATTCTAGAATGGAACGGCAACAAAAACCATTCGCTCACATGCTGGCTTGAAAGGCGGTTTTGTTTCCTGATGTTTGGTTTTCTTGTATGTTAGTCAATTGTTCTAGGGCGTCTTGGAGGCTTTCGGTCATTTGTCTGGCTATAGCTTGTGGTGGGAGCTGGTTTTGGGTGTCTTCGAGGATTTCGT
>PEWI01000113.1:602-3885 GCA_002779555.1 Candidatus Bathyarchaeota archaeon CG07_land_8_20_14_0_80_47_9
GAATCCAACGAATTCACCAACACCTCACTAAGCCGCCCACTCTTCACATACTTCTCTCTCAAATACTCAACAAGACAAACGTGACTCTTCTCCACAACCCCATCTCTAAACAATATAGCTCTCGCCGCATGAAACATCGCAGTATAAGCCAAAATCACACCCGCATCAAACAGCCCACACTCAAACGCCTTCTCCGCCTCACCGAGCTTCGCCTCAGCAACCTGAACCGACCTCCCACTCTTCTCAAGGTCAGGCCTATCCCTCCTCAAAAGCGTCTTCTCAAGACACTCCCTAAGCCTCATCCTCCCACCACAGGCAAATCCCCATGCAAAACAACACCATCCACGAGAATTCTTTCATAGAAAGGCTTGTCCATCCTAGCCTTTTCCTCCCACTCACCGCACGTGTAAACAAGCAACGTGACCTTCCTATCCAACTCCTTCTCAAAACGGCTCAAATCAACACGTTTCACTCTCTTGCCCACAACAAGCAAATCCATGTCACTCTCACGGTCATCCTCACCCCTCGCGCAGCTACCATACAAAACCACGGATGACCCCTCAAAAACCCTCCCCAAGAACCTTATCAAAGACTCAGCCTTAACCATAAAGTAACCAAGCTTCATAAACCGAAAACCAAGATTCGCCGCATCCGCCCGAAACAAACCAAGATTCACCTTCCTACTCCGCACCAAAAACCCACGAGCCACATAAAAACCAAGAAACCTTTTTGCAGTACTCGGACTCACTCCAGCCAACTTCGCAACCTCCCTGAGATGAAAATCACGGTAAGGCTCATCAAAAAACAAAACAAGAACACGCAACCTAGGATATTCAAACAGATTATCCATCGAACAATCGTTCGCTTAAAAAACTTTCCACCCAAAAACCCGCCAAACCTCTCCAACACAACATCAAACACAACTTGTCCGACAAACAGATTCTACACTAACGACAAAACCACAACAGCAACCCACCCAACAGCCAAAACAACACAAAAAACGCCACGACAAACCACCACCATCCCAACCAAAAACCAACATGTTTGAATCCAAATAGAGGGACCTTCATCAGTTGCACACGCAAATGGAGCCTCGGGCGGGAATTGAACCCGCGACCTACAGCTTACAAGGCTGTTGCTCTACCGACTGAGCTATCGAGGCACACACGCTAATAGCATCCTAAATACAAAAATAAAAACATATGCCACACAAAAACCACTACTTGCAACACTCATCAACTGCGACGTAACCCTTATATCTCCGAAAACCGCTTCTAACTAATTTAACTACTTACTAGTAGTTATAAAAGTCGATGCAGCCCCCATCAACACTGATCAGGAGCCAAGGGTGAATGAGCCACAAAAGCTCAAGATGACACCACGCATAGGCCAAACAACCTGCACACCAAAAAAAAGTTTCACCGAAACGTCAAACAGACGCCGCCAAAAAGGTCCAATATGTTACGCCGTCTGGAGAATGGCTCGGCTTGAGAGCTGAAGAAGGGCGCGGCAAGCCGCGAAAGTGCCTCGGGTAAGCGCATGCAGCCTTAGAACCGAGGATTCCTCAATGGGACCTCCTACCACGGTTCTTCGGAACCGCGGTGCTCCCAAAAAGGGAGCGGGAACCCCCCGAACGGAAGCATCTTAGTAGGGGGAGGAAAAGAAACCAACTGGGATTCCCTCACTAGCAGCGAGCGAAAAGGGAAAAGTCCAAACCAAATCTCACAGGGAAACCTGCGAGAGATGTAGAGTAATGGGCCTGGCTTCCTCCTCGCCAGTCAAACTGAAGTGGCCTGAAAAGGCCTGCCAAAGAGGGTGAAAGCCCCGTAAGAGCAAGCTGGAAGGAGCTGAGCTGGAGTCCCGAAGTACCGTACCCTGGCTTGGGTGCGGAAAGTTAGGAGTCACCAACTTCTAAGACTAAACACTCCTCAAGACCGATAGCGCACTAGTACGGTGACGGAAAGATGAAAAGTACCCCGGAATGGGGGTGAAAAGTGCCTGAAACCAGACGGTTACAGACGTATGCGGCCCGGAAGGGTAGATCCCTCCCGAAGGAAACCGCCGTGAGACGGCAGTACGAGGGAGGGGGACCAGGGTTGCATGGTCCGTCTAGAAACACGGGCCGGGGAGCTCACTGTTGTGGCAAGCTTAAGGGCTGAAAACCCGCAGGCAAAGGAAAACCAACATGCACGCAACCACCTTTTAGGTGGCCAGGTGCGGGGTCTGAAAGGGCCTGGAGTCACAGCGGTGAAAACTAGAAACCGAGCGATCTAGCCCTGGGCAGGGCGAAGCTAGGCGAAAGCCTAGTGGAGGCTCGCAAGGGTGCTGACGTGCAATTCGTTCTTCAGACCTGGGGCTAGGGGCTAAAGACCAATCTAGCTCGGTGATAGCTAGTTCCTTCCAAAGTAGATCTTAGTCTAGTCTCGGGCGAGGTGGCCGATGGGGTAGAGCACTGATTGGAAAGTAAGGTGTCGAAAGACACCGCCTTCCTTTCAAACTCCGAATCCATCGGCGCCGTAGACCCCGGGAAACGGGTTAATGGGGGTAAGCTCCATGACCGAGAGGGGGACAACCCAGACTGAGGTTAAGGTCCCCAAGTGCTGGCTAAGTGTCAAACAAAAGGGCGTCGTCAGCCTCAGACAGCGGGGAGGTAGGCTCAGAAGCAGCCACCCTTCAAAGAAAGCGTAACAGCTCACCCGCCGAGGCTGACGGCCCCGAAAATGGACGGGGCTAAGCCAGCCACCGATACCTCAGAATTCAGCCTAGTGCTGAGTTGGTAGGAAGGCGTCCTGACTGGGCAGAAGCTGGGCCTTGAGGTCCAGTGGACCGGATCAGGATTGCAGATCCCGGCGGTAGTAACAGCAAAGAGGGGTGAGAATCCCCTCCGCCGAAAGGGCCAGGGTTCCCCGGCAACGATCGTCAGCCGGGGGTAAGTCGGTCCTAAGATATGGCCTAACCGACCATGCCGAAAGGGAATCCGGTTAAAATTCCGGAACCATGAAGGTACACGCGGCAACGCAAGCTCAACGTCTAACGCTTCGGGGTAGGCTGAGCAAGGCAGTCGCCTTGTTTAACTGCATAAGTCTGGGAAGTGCCGCAATGGCGAGAACCAGGTGAAAAAAGGAATAGCCGCCCGTTTTAGGGCGGTTCAGCTGATCTCTGGAGCCAGTGAAAAGGGCGTTGGGAAGAATTCTTCATGTCCGTACCTAGAACCGTCACAGGTGTCCCTAGGCGAGAAACCTAAGGCGTGTCGGGTATACACTAATGCGAGGGAACTCGGCAA
>PEWI01000045.1 GCA_002779555.1 Candidatus Bathyarchaeota archaeon CG07_land_8_20_14_0_80_47_9
GATTGCCCAAAGGGTGTACTTTCATTGGAATATAGTAAAGCATAGAACGTTTGATTGATAAGGCTTCGGTAGGCTGCAATCATGAAGCTTTGCGGAAACGAGTTTTCTTTTTTTCCATTTTTGACATCTCGATTGAAAAACAAGCAAAGGCGCACATGTTCTTTTGCAGGTATGTTTGCATTTCCATCATGTGTGGTCGGCAGACATGTTGGGTTTCAAGCATTAAGAATGACTGCGTTATGCACTCAATAGTAAGCACAAACGTTTTAATTAGAGTTGGTTACAATAAAGGTACGATATTGGCGAGTGGATTGGATGAATAGAGGGCGAAGTTTTGTTTTAGGATCTCTGCTCATAGTTGTAGTTGCGATTTCGGGAATTGACATGATTTATACAGCTGCAAGTGATTCCCAGAACGCTGTTTTGTATTTTGCGCCTGACACTCTGAATGTTCAACTCGGACAATCTTTCAACCTGAGCATCTGCATAGCTAACGTTCAAGACCTCAATGGTTGGGGTTTAAGTTTGAGCTGGAACTCAAGCGTCATTGAGCTGAACCTAGCTTCTTCCCGTGCAGTTACTGAAGGACCATTTCTTAAAGATAAAACAAGCACAATTTTTAGTACTTCACAATATACTGTCGGTTCAGGTCATCTATCCATTTCATGCTCGGCTTGGGGTTCTTCTTACAATCCTTGGGGTTCAAATGGTGTATCTACGAATGGAACATTATTCAGTATTTGTTTCATTGGAGTAGGTTTTGGTCAAACTTCTATAACGATTAATGACATTAGTTTGTCTAGCTCATCACCTTGGTCAGGGATTTCTTATGACCCACCAAAGAGTGCTCAAATAACAGTTACTGGGCCTGTTATTATTACTCACAAAGTATCCATATCAATAGAATGTCCTTTGACAATGTTTGTCTATGACTCTGCTTTGATAAATGCAACAGTTCTGAACTTGGGAACACAAGATGAAAGTAACGTGAACCTTTCAATCTTAGTTAACAACATATTGGTTAAAAATCAGATTGGACTTTTGGGATTTGGTTCTTCTTTCAGTATTTCTTACTTGTGGACACCATCTCTTGCAGGAACATTTACCATTACAGCAAATACACAGCCAATAACAAATGAAGCATCTTTAGATGTTGTCGTTGCTCCTTTACCTATTCATCCTAATATTCTCATAGTATCCAATGAGGGCGGTTCTGAACAGCAGTATGGAACAAGCTTGAAAGAGTTTAAGTCAGCTCTAGACAAGGCTGGACAAGGCTATGACGTGTGGATAGAGAGTAATTCTTTACCAAATGGATCGGTAGTTAGCTTGGACCTCTTGGAGCGTTATGGATTAGTAATATGGACGAGTGGAGACTACGGGCGTCAAGTAATGGCTTCATTTGAATGTAATATTCTAGAAGCATATTTCAGAAATGGTGGTAACATTATCTTTGAAGGTGAGAGAGTTGTCACTAGTGATATAGCAAGGGGGTTTGATTTGCCAAGTGCGCTGCTCTACGTAAACCTCAAGGGTATGGGGCTCCAAACCACAGGAATTGCTTCTTCAATCTCGAATTTGATAACAAACGGTCTAACCTTTCCGATAACTTGGGCAAGAACACCAACTTATGGTCCAGACAAGGTTGTACCTTTAAGAATAACTTTAACAGGAGATTTTGGGATTCCTTTAAAAGAGGATTATGGAAGTGTTGAAGTCATGCATTATCAGGGTACTAATTATTCAGCAGTAGTTTCTGTTGATGCCAGTTATGTAGGTTATGGCAGAGTTGTGTATTATTCATTTTCTCTGTTCTGTCTTCCTAGTGATGCTCAACAAAAACTTGTATCAGGATCTATTGACTGGCTTAATGCTGGTGCACCACCTCCGACTTAGCGCGCTAGGCTGTTTAGAAATTAATTTGTTGCTTGGGCTATCTTATGTTAGGAAGAAGCTTTGGGTATTAAACAAGTGCTTGGTTCACTGAACTTAGGTTGTATTCGTGGGTTCTTGATGCCTTTTTACCATGGAGAAGGAGCTGGCAGGAAGCCTTATGACCCCGTTTCCATGTTGAGGGCTCAGCTGCTGAAGCATCTGCTCCGAGTTCCAAGCGACCGACGGCTCGCATTACTGCTGAAAAGAAACAGAAAGATGGCTAAAGCGTGCGGCTTCAAACGGAAGACACCCAGTCACGGCTTGTTCACCCAGTTTAGACATAGGCTTGGCAAGGATGGATACGAGAAGGTGTTCTCATTGCTGCTGAAACAGCTGTTGAAGGACGGAGCGGTTAAAGGAGAGGTTGTTGCTTTGGATAGCACAGCCATCAAAGCCTACAGCCAGAGAAGCCTAGACAACAAATCAGGCAGAAGTGATCGTGAAGCTCGTGTTGGAAGAGGCAGAAGAGGCTTCATTTTAGGCTATAAAGTGCACACAGCATGCTGCGCAAGCTCTGAGCTGCCCTTGGCATTCACAGTTCAGCCCTGCAACGTGAACGAGAAGCTATGCTTTAAGCCGTTGCTGGAGAAGCTGAAGCGCCGAGGCATAGGCTTCAAAACTGTTGTGGCTGACGCCCAGTACGACTCAGCAAAGGTTAGAAACGCGGTAAGGGGGTGTGGCGCTGAACCAGTCATACCTTACAGGAAGAGTTCAAGGGTTAAACGCGCCTTAAAGGTTGGACGTAACTTCGTTGTCCACGGAGTTAAGCGTCTGGTCAGCCTCTTCAGAAAGCGAGTATGCATTGAAAGGGTGTTCAGCAGACCCAAAGAATGGTTGCTCCTAGACCACTTGAGAGTTAAAGGCTTAGAACAGGTTTTCATACACGCCTGCCTAAGCTATTCAGCCATGCTAGTCGTGGCCTTAACAGCTGTAAGGCAGCATAAGCCTAGCCTCATCCGCAGCATAAAACACTACACCACCCGATAAGGCATAAAAGAGACGTCAAAAACGGCTTAAGACAGGGTTAACCATAAAGGAAAAGTCAAGAAAAAGGCAAAAGGCAGCTCAGAACCTATTCCTGATAGAAACAACCATCAAACACGGAAAAAAATAAGCAGAGAAACCCAAGAAAAGACAGCAACCACAAGATCAACGATAATTTCTAAACAGCCTAGCGCGCTAGAAGGGCGGCTACTGCAAAGAAACAAAGAAGAACTGTGCGCCTCAAATCTGCCCCCAACTCCGAAAATAAGGATTATAACCACTTTAGACCAATTTAGGGACAAGCCAGCGCGCGTTCCGTGGTTTACTATTCCTTTTCATTATACTGTCTAAATGAGAGTGATCGAGACGTACTAGTGGGAAACACTGTCGACTGGCTCCATAGATTCGGCGTTTCTGTCGTGGTAGGCGACATTGTTCGTTCTCCTACTAACTCTGTGTACTTTTTATATGGTGATCCTAATGAAAAAACTGAACTGGAATTTGATGCAACGAGCGCTGGTATGCTTTATTCTATTTGTGAGAACGAGCAAATTCAGAGATTCGCAGATACAGTGAACTCCTCAGAGATGTCTGGAAAAACGGTTTGCCTGTTCGGGAATATTCGTGGCAACAAAATAATTGCGGACTATAATGCCAACGGAATTTTGCCAGTTGTGCTATGGCAAAACCCGAGTAGTCCAAACAGTTTTGAGCTCAGAAATGAATCATCTGACACAATCTATGGGTTCAACATAGACCCCGGCAAAAATAGTACATTCGTGGTACAGGTATTCAAGGACCCAGAGAATATTACATACCTCGTAGTTTGCAGCGTTGATTGGAAAGGAATGTAGGCAGCGGGAATCTGCATCTCAAGAATGATCAGTGCGAATCTCAGAGAATATAGCAACAGATACTTCATTTTCAAATGGGAAGACAAAGACGGAGACTCGACACCCCAAATCGCTGAAATATCAATGGTGATTTCAGGTTAAACAGCTGTCTTGTCGACAAGCTGACATCAACTGTTTACACGTACCTTATTTAGCAGTTAGGCGCATTGAGTTGCGGGATAAAAAATGAAGAACGGAAAAAGATCTATAGC
The DNA here is from genome assembly GCA_002779555.1 of Candidatus Bathyarchaeota archaeon CG07_land_8_20_14_0_80_47_9. GTDB lineage: Archaea > Thermoproteota > Bathyarchaeia > Bathyarchaeales > Bathycorpusculaceae > 20-14-0-80-47-9. The sequence continues at coordinate 4,025 of PEWI01000045.1, forward strand.
TCTTGCAATGCTATTATTACTATCATTACCCATGGCAACAATCTTGATTGAATCAGTACATGCAGCAGCAGTTG
>PEWI01000222.1 GCA_002779555.1 Candidatus Bathyarchaeota archaeon CG07_land_8_20_14_0_80_47_9
TTCTTTTGTTGAAATAGATGGGATGTCTACCGTCTTTCACTTTGTGCTGTCGTCTTCTGTTCTTCCAGTTCCTTAACGCGGGTTTCAATGAACTCGGAGATTTTCTGTTCACTGTACTTTCTGGCGCCTTTCTGTTTTTCCAGTTGCTCTTCGATTGTCTTCAAGGTCTTCTCCACGTTGAAGGGCTTGAGCACGTAAGCGTCTGCTCCCCTATTTACAGCCTCAACCGCGTTGTGCAGCGACGGATAGCCTGTGACAATTATCTTGACCATTTTGGGAGTAGTTTCCTTCATTGCAGTCAGCAGCTTTGTTCCTTCCATGTCAGGAAGACGAATGTCTATCAAAGCCAAATTGTAGAATTTAGTCTTGGATTTTCTTATTGCCTCTTTCCCGTTTTCTGCTGTGTCAACGGTGTATCCTTTTTCTTCCAGTATCGAAGTTATGGTTCTTCTTATGCTTTCGTCATCGTCGATAACAAGGATTCTGGCACGTTCACCCATACTTTTTCACCTCCTTCTTCGATTTTAGGTTTGATAGGGATAGTTACCGTGAATGTAGTGCCTTTGCCAACAGTGCTTTCAACGGAAATGCTGCCTCCGTGGGCTTCCACGATGCGCTTGCAAATTGGTAAGCCGAAGCCCATTCCCTTTGCTTTTGTCGTGAATAGAGCTGTCCAAAGCTTTTCCAGAACATCCTTTGGCATTCCTATTCCAGTGTCACTAAAAGCAATTTCCAAGTTGCCACCTTTTTCCTTACTTTCTATTGTAAGTTTGCCGCCTTGAGGCATGGCATCAATGGCATTTTTAATGATGTTAACGAAAACCCTTTTCATTTTCTCAACATCAACTTGAATTCTAGGCGTGTCCTCTGTTAGGTCCAATACGTTGATGTTCTTCGGGACATTGACCAACGGCAGCGCTTCTTCTATGATAGACTTGACAGTAGTCTCTCTTGCTTCCAAGAATATCTCCTTCGAATAATCCAAAAGGTCGTTTATGATCTTGTTAGCATAATCTATGTCTTTGTCAATCAGCTCCAGCATTTCCTTCGCTTTGCTGTTCATCCTTGAAGTCAGCTTCATCTTCAAATAGTACGTGGCTCCAGTGATGCCTGTCAACGGGTTTCGCAAGTCGTGACCAACCATTGCCGCAACTTCTCCGATGGTCGCAAGTCTTTCAGTTTTGATCAACTTGCTCTGAGCTTCAACAAGCTCTTGAGTCCTTTGCTCCACCTTCAGTTCCAGCTGGTCTGCGTATTCTCGGATCTGGTTCCTCGCGGTGTTCAGCTGCTGAATCAGCTGAGCGTTTTCGATGGCCACTGCGGCTTGATGTATGAAAAGCTCAAGAGGCGCCAGAGACTCTTTCGTGGGTCTCTTCCCTTCTACTGGGTCGTCAATGCTCAGTATTCCCACGATGCTGCCGTCAGCCAAACGAAGCGGGGCATAGAGCAGGTCTTGCGGGTCCCAGTCAACCATTTGCTCTGGCGAGAGCCTGCTTGAAACCGTGCCTTGTGCGAACTTCTTTCTGACCCATGGGTCACTCCATGGAAGATGGTAGAATTCGCCAACCCTGAAGCGTTCAAACTCAGGTCCGAACCGCTCACGCCAAACCTGTCCTGGCATCCTGTTCGTCCACAGGAACTCTCTTTCTTCGTCTGTTAGGCCAGCAGTTACCATGTCCTCAGGATTTGTTAACTCCATGCCTTGATCCTTGACGGCGCGGATAACCACTCTTTGCCATCCGAGTTGCCTGATTGCCTCAGCAATTTTCTGAAGTCTTTGTGACAAGTGCGTGGTGTGAATCATTTCTGCAGAGCTGTTCATCAACAGGGCTAATTGACTGTGGCGTTTCTCTATTTCTGCACGTTTCTCCAAGTTGCCGATTGCCGTTGCGGCGTGCGAAGCCAGAATCTCCAGCAGCACGGCGTCTTTCTCATCGAAGGCCCCTAATTCCTTACTTTCCACATCTAAGACGCCCATCACCCTATCTTCATTCTCTACCGGAACAGCGATTTCCGATTGAACACCGGGGGCGCCCCGAACGTAATCCTTGTCTTTTGCCACATCAAGAACTATCACGGGTCTGCGAGTGTTTGCCGCTTTGACGGTTATGCCTTTACCATTCAGAGGCATTCTCAGTTTCGGTTCGCCGTATCCGCGCTGGTCTCCAACCTGAAGACAGCCTTTTTTCACCATCATGAATGCTGCGTTTTCAAAACCTAGGGTTTCCTCAATCGCGTCCAATGTTAGCCTGTAGATTTGCTGGATGCTTTGGGCGCGATTTAGCTCCCCACCGTAGTAATTCAATGCCGAGAGTCTTTCTTCCAGCTTCTTTCTCTCTGTGGCATCAACTATTTGAGCTATGCTTTGCATCTTGCCATTACTATCTCGCATGATTGTTGACGTAGTTTCGATGCTTCTTCTCTCGCCATCTTTTCGAACAACCTTGCATTCATGCCACGACGGTGCTCTCTCTCCTCTTTGCCTTCGCAGATAACTCTCCTGGACCAGCGCCTTGCTTTCATTGTCTAGAAATTTCCTGTAGTCCTTTCCGACAATCTCATCTCTTGAGCGTCCCAAAATGCGACACACTTCGTTGTTAACGTAAATGATTCTGAAATGATCATCTATTATGCCGAGGCCACTTGGCGAGTTCTCCACAATGGAGCGGAATCGTTCTTCACTTTCGCGCAGGGCTTTTTCCATTTTTTTCCTTTCGGTTATTTCCCGTATTATTCCTAGGATTCCAACAAACCTGCCATGACTTAAGCATGGTATTGAAGTTGACTCCACGTCTATGGTTTTGCCAGTTGCCGTTTTGAATTCCAGTTCAAGCCTGATCGGTTTCTTTTTGACCGTTTTCACAAGGCCCTTTATTGACTTCGGTAGTTTGGAGGCTGAGACGATCTCTTTGAGCGTTTTTCCGAGCAAATTCCTTCGTTTGATCCCGATAAGAGCTTCCACTGTGCGATTGGCGGCCACTACTCTTCCTCTTCGATCTAGAACGTAGAAAGCGTCATTGGCGTTTTCGAGCAGACACTCGAAAGCACGCACAAGCGGCATGTCGCTTGGAAAAGATCCGGTTAAGTTTTTGCCATTATTTCGCCGCATTGTGCCATCATCCCGTTTGCTTTTTTCGGTTTGTTCTCATGCAAAAGACTCTGCTTGGCCACGGTTACATATTCGGTGAATGTCAGGTCTCTGGAGACGTGCCACTTGGCGCGTTGACTCACTTTAGCATGAAGTTGTATCATAATCGCAATCTCGAGGAAGTTGGCCCCGAGCCCGAAAATGTTTTCCACTGCGCCTGTGAAAGTTTCAATTTTGTCTGGAATTTCATGCTTTTTGACGTTGAAGTTCTTGTCCAGATGGAAATATATGGCTTCCTTTGAAGATTCCCCGAGAGAAGACAGTCCTTCGTCCACGGCTTCAAGGAGAATTTTCTCGAAATCACGCTTGAGCACTGGTAATTCCTCATGGAACAAGTGGTTATCACGGATTTGGGACTTCTCTGTATTGAAACGTATAAATTGGTTATGAACTTCCAATTTAGATTTAAACTACGGGCCGAGAAAACCTCTGGCCTGTCAACTGCAAGTTAATCCTTGATCCAAGTTTGGCCAGGAATCTCTGTGACGTAGTACCTGGAAAGCTTGTCTTGAATCATCATCGTGCGCTCGAGACTTGGAAAGACTTGCGTTCTCCCGTGTAGAATTGCAGAGAAGAGCTGGTGGGTGGAACGCTTTCCACGTGGTCTTGAGAGTTTATTCTATGCCCCACTTCTTGGTCAGCTTTACAAGGACGAAGATCACGAAGGCTACGATTATGAATGTTATCAGCGCGCCTATGAAGTGGCCTATGCGGAACGGTCCAACGACATACTGATCCCACTCCACTCCTGGCATGGCAAGGGTTATTGCGGGCATAATGAGGTCGCTGACGAGAGCTTGCACGACGGTGCCCAGATAGACGCCGAGAATGAAGGCCACTGCAAGGCCCATGACCTTGTACTTGGACAGGAAATCCATGAGTTCTCCCCACAA